>JACFNM010000341.1 GCA_019454915.1 Chitinophagaceae bacterium | reverse complement strand
AGACTTAATTTACTAAACGATTAATATTTTCTTTACAGAGTCTTCATGGATATTCTTAAGGGGAATGGAACTTGTAATGGTTGTTTCTCTTCCTACTTGTACTCTCTGATTATGAAAATCAATTTGTTCAATCCCGGCATAACGCAGCACCGGTTGAAAAATCTTTTTACTACTTGTTTTGTTTCTGACTTTAACCAGGTTGTGATAAACACGTTCGGGCATATTAACAGAAGCACAAGGTGCATATAATTCACATTGATTGTTTTCTTTTCCGGATATGATAGAAGCTGTTGTTGGCGACTGGTTTTTTCTGAAGAGCCAGATTCCGTTGATGATTACGTTTCTGTCTTTGGCCTGTGGTGCATTCTTGACGAATACATTCAATATCCCATCGTGATTCAAATCTTTGACCTCAACCATATAAATACCGGGCGTACGGTATCCAAAATCGCTTACGGGGTCAATTTCTTTTTTAGACGCTCCTTCAGCGTGGATTTCCATTAAACGAATTCCACCTTCTTCACGCTCTCCTTCACAAAATCCAAGCGCCAGGCGATAGCTTCCTCCGGCGACAACTTTGATATGAAATTCTACCAATCCCTGCCCTCCGATTATTCTTCCGAAAGCGACATCGCGAAAAGCGCTGTCACACTCAGTAAGAGGCTTTGACCAGTTCGTAAGGGTATGCCGGCTGTCTGTTCTCACAATATTACTAACCTGCGTGTCGGATGGAATCTGTAAAAAAGTATTTTCCTCTATCTGAATTCCATTACCATTCTTGATAGTTTGGATCAGAGGAACTTTCGCTGAATATAATTTCTGACTTTCCCAAACAGCACCTTCAGGGCTATCCAGTTGGATGGAAAATGAAAATCTTCTGGGTCCTTCCCGATAGCCGTAGTCTCCAAAGAGTTGGCCTTCTTTGCCAACCAGTGTCTTAACCGGGTCATCCGGCATACCGATCAATGTCTGCCACCAGGGAGGGCTATATTTATGATTTACCTGAAGAGAATTTTGTTGTAGAGAAAAACAAAATCTCGTATTGAAAAAGAGAAAGACGGTCCACAGGATATTTTTGGGTCTGATAATATTTGTCATGCTGTTTGTTTTAAATAATCATCGTACCTATTCCTGTCAAAGCGATGTCCTTCACAGAAGCTGCCCTACATGGCAGTACCAGTGGATACTATTGCTAGGTCCCGGTTTATCTGTTATAGTCATCCGCATAGCGTGTGATATCATCCTGCTGCCAGTTGCCAAAAGCCACTTCCAGAACCCGGATAGGATGATCGGATTTACAAGTCAAACGGTGTTTTTCCGTCACCGGTATCCAAATTTCATCGCCGGTCTTATATTTTCTGATTTCCTCACCCACCTGTATTTCTGCATCATCATCCAACACAATCCATAATTCAGCCCTTCCCGTATGTGACTGAAGACTCAGCCGTTGTCCGGGTTGTACAGTCATCAGGCTGACCGTGCAGGGAGTATTATGCGCAAATTGTTTAAAACTTCCCCAGGGGCGTTCAACGTAATTTACAAAAGGCTTTTCAGAAGGTATATTCCTGGTTTCATTTTCCATTATTAGAGGTATTTGTGTTGTGTTAATAATAGTATTGTTTATGAGCAGCACCTTACGCTTAATCCTTTCTGCAACTAATCAAACAAAGAACCTGCGCCTAATACGGCTGCTGTATCCGGATAAGAAGCTACACGCAGTTCCGGAATTCCGCTTGGGCACCATCCCCTTTTCGTCAGTTCATTCTCAAAAAAGGTCAGAAGTTCTTTTTCGGAATGGCTGATGCCGCCGCCGATTACGATTCTTTCGGGGTCATAAGCGTGTACCATATTGATGATAGCTGTTGCCCAGACATCGAGACAATGTTGTTTCAGCCGTGTAGCCAATTCATCGCCCGCTGCAGAGAATTCCAAAATCGTTTCCCAGTTTATTTTTTGTGCTTCTGCCAGTTTGCTCTGAGGATATAATGGATCCTGCTTCGCTTTCCGGTCAATCATCCACATAGAAGCTATTCCTTCAGGACAGCCATATCTTCCACAGCTACACAGGTCAGACTGATTTTTATAATCAATAATAATGTGACCACCCAAAATACCAGCCTGGTAATGCTTTCCCTTCAACAGTTGGTTATTTGTTATTACGGAAGTACCTATACCTGTACCCAATGTAATCATGACCATATCGGTAGTTCCCTTTCCTGCACCGTAAAGCCATTCACCATAGCACGCCAACCTGGCGTCGTTGTCCATTTTGAAAGGAACTCCAAAAACCTGGTTCGCCCAGCGTGTAAGGTTCAATTGAGGAGCGTCCGGATATTTGGATGAAGTATCAATCACCAGATTTTTATCGCTGTTGACAATACCCGGAAAGGCCAAGCCGATCCCTTTTAACCGGCGACCATCTGCTGATTCTTTGAAGCCGGAAATAATTTGCTCCAGGTGCGGAAGTTGATTGCTGAGATTTTCGGAAGCTTTCGCTTCTATAATTTTTAAATCCAGGATTTTACCTTCCGTAACAAGGCCCGTCTTTATCCGGGTTCCGCCCAGGTCTATTCCAATGGTAAATTCGTCATGCACGTTATTCCTGGTTTATTAATTGAGGTACTCCATTCTTATTCATCAACCTTGCTGCGAATCCATGTATTTTGATTTCTTCATAATCATATCCCGCATCAGCAGGCCAGCAGGCGCCAAAAGATAACACATCGTTTCCGGTATTTGCAACCCGGTGCGCTGTATCTGCCGGTATGTAGTGCAGACTACCTGGTTTCATTTCTTCGCTTCTTACCTTCCTGTTCCGATCCATTAAAATCAGCATACCGGTCCCGTTTATTCCCCAGTAGAATTCTCCCCTGTCAACTATAGCGTGGAAATGACCGCGGGTCATAAAATATTCTTCACCAACCTGCCCGGGCTGGATTCTGGTAACACCAAAAAATAATCCACCCTGGGTGCCCGGTTCGACCGGTTGATAGAAATCCACATCGTATATCACCAGTTCCTGACTCATCTTAACCCTTAAGTTTTCATCTTTAAAAACTCCCGATAAGTCCTTAAGGTAGGTTGTTTTTCGCTTCACGGCCGCGCCTTCCAGGCGGCCATTCATAAAAAAAAGATCGTGTGTTGACATCATTATTTACATGTACATTTTTTTATGTTTCTACTGTTCAGTAGCCTTTGTTTTTTATGCCGATTTGGACGCATGGCTCGATTTCCAATGACTTTCGATTTCTTCTAATGAGCGACCCTTTATTTCGGGAATAAGTTTCCAGGTCAGCCATAAGCTGGGCGAGCATAAAAGGGCAAACAACCAGAATGTTCCGGCCGGGCCAATCCCATCAAGCATCATAGGGGTTAACTGCCCTATGAAAAAATTTGCCACCCAAAGCGCCAAGGTACCCAGCGCCATAGCTCTGCCCCGGATAGAAGTAGGAAAAATCTCTCCAATGATTACCCAGCAAACGGGTCCAAATGAAAAAGCAAAACTGGCTATATAAAGTAATATGAATAACAAAATCCACGGTCCCTGAATCACATTAAAATGGAACAATAATCCGATAGTTACCAACGCAATAATAGCCAGAGAAACGCCTAAATAGAGAAGCGGCCGCCTGCCCCATTTATCAACGGTAAAGATGGCGACGAATGTAAATATCACATTGATAATTCCGATGGTTACCTGTCCGCCGAAAGCATTGCCGAGGGTGAAACCCGCTTCATCCAATATACGCGGACCATAGTAAATAACGGCATTAATACCCGATACCTGAGAAAGAAAAGGAAGTAATATGCCGATGATTAGTGCTGTGCGATAAACCGGCGAAAACAATTCTTTCATTCCTCCCTGTTCGTTAACAAAAGAGTCTTTGATGGATTCCATTTCCTGTTGTACAATTTGCTCATCATTTGTTTTAGCCAATAATTGTTGAGCCTTCGCTTCTCTGCCTCTCATCACCAACCAGCGTGGAGATTCAGGGATAAAGAAAAGACAAATAAGAAAAACCAGCGCGGGGAGAAGCCCCATACCCAGCATACTCCTCCAAACGTGCTCATTAATTATCCACGTAAAAAATCCGCTCCCCTGAAATTCCCCTTCGGTTGATAGTTTGAGAAGAGCAGCATTGGAGAAATAGGCAGATAAGATTCCAATGGTTATTGCTAACTGATACAGAGTCACCATTCTTCCCCGTAAGTTCGGCGGTGAGAATTCGGAAATATACAAAGGGGACACCATTGATGCTACTCCAATTCCCATGCCCCCGACGAAGCGATAACTGATCAGCCAAAACTCTTCTTTAGCCAGCATACAACCCGCGGCAGACACAGTAAAAAACAATGCAGACAACAACAGTACCTTTTTTCTTCCATAGCTGTCGGCTAACTTACCGGCTATGGCTA
>JACFNM010000340.1 GCA_019454915.1 Chitinophagaceae bacterium | reverse complement strand
CAGCCATCCGCATAGGTATAGGTAATCTTTCTCCAGGTTCCTACCGCGTCATCATGCTGCTGCGGGGCATCTATTTCCACGCTAACCGGGCTGGTTTCGTCTTTACCCAAAAAATACTGGATAGGATCTATATAATGCTGCCCCATATCGCCTAATCCACCGCCGTCATAATCCCAGTAACCACGGAAGGTGGTGTGCACACGATGCGCATTATAGGGTTTAAACGGTGCGGGACCCAGCCACATATTATAATCCAGTTCTTTTGGAACCGGTTCGGGGGTCAGATGAGTTTTTCCTACCCAGTAAAACTTCCAGTTGAAGCCGGTATGTTTGCTAACCGTTACTTTTAACGGCCACCCCAACAGCCCGCTTTCTACCAATTTTTTGATGGGCTTCACCGTTGTTCCCATCCCATAGAAAGTGGATGAAAAGCGGAACCAGGTATTGAGCCTGAAAATACGCCCGTTTTGCTGAACCGCTTCCACCAGCCTTTTGCCTTCACCGATGGTACGCGTCATGGGCTTTTCACACCAGATGTCTTTCCCGGCCCGTGCTGCATCAGCCGCAATAATTCCATGCCAGTGGGGAGGAGTGGCTATATGAACGATATCCACTTCCGGAAGTGTTATCAATTCCCGGTAATCCCTGAAAGTTTTCACGCCGTTGCCACCGCCCAGGGCATCCAATGCCAATTGAATGTGCCGGGTATCCACGTCGCAAATCGCCACGGTTTTAGTACCCGCGTATTCAAAATGCCCCCGCCCCATTCCGCCAACGCCTATCACCGCTTTAGTAAGCGTATCGCTGGGAGCCAGGTATCCGGAACCGCCAAGTACATGCCGGGGAACAATAGTAAATGCTGCCAAAGTGCCTATTGAATTTTTCAGAAACAGGCGCCTTGAATTTTTCTGCTTCGAATTCATATTGAATGGTGAATGATTAATGAGGAAAGTTCTAAAGTACAAATAAATATATAAAAATACTTCCGGAAGCTATGACATTCGAATAGAAAAAGCAGTTTTGTTAGTAAACAAAAACCCTTCAATTCAATTATTTATTCTATATGCAACAACCGGTTTTTGATTAATACCAAATAAGAGCGTATTCTCCAGCTTTAGTACGCTTCTTACATCACCCCATATTTTAAAGCCCGAGCGCCATTGCGGTATATATTCAAAATTGCCCGATCCGTCGCCTTTCAGCAGGATACCATAATTAGCATCTGATTTTCCAAGCCGCAAACGCGCCCTGTTAATGTTACCGCACAACAACAAATCCGTTTTCCCGTCCTTATCATAATCAAGAGGCGTGATGGTAAACACCGGTGAAAATTGGGTTTCAACAGGAAGCGGCCTTTTATGAAACTTATTATCCGCTCCCATTTCAAAATAGCTCGTTTCTAAATTATTAGCGGAAAGATGTCCGGCGTCCTTTAGATCATTATCATTGAAAATATCGTGTATTGTTTGATCGGCGTAGCTCTTGTAAGTGGTGTATTTGGCTTTCATCCCCGGCATTTGCTGAAGCAATTCATCGCGGGTAACGAAAGGATAAGATTTCCCCTGAATATAAAAACCGAAGAACGGATCAATTGTACCATTACCGTCAAAGTCTCTATAATACATCTCAAGCGGTTCCTGACTGTTCGCCCTAAACCGGGTATTTAAGCCTTCATTACCCGCGATAATATCTTGCATTCCGTCACCATTGACATCCGCAATCCGGAGTGTATTCCACCATCCGGTATATACATCGTCAAAATAGTCGTTGGTCTTATCTTCAAGTTTACCATTGATATTTATACAAACGATTATAGGCATCCATTCCCCCGCTATTACTAAATCAGGCTTTTGATCTCCGTTGAGATCGGCCCACTCCGCACAGGTTACCATTCCCGGATTCTGCAGGGACGGCGCCAATTCAGCGGTTCGATCATCAAATACCCCTTTCCCGTTATTTATAAGAATATAGCTCCGGGGAGGCTGAGGATAGCTGCCGGGAATTACCCGTCCTCCCACAAATAAATCTGTATAACCATCCCCGTTCAAATCTGCCGCCCTGACGCAACTTTTGCTCACATGCATTTCCGGCAAAGATCCCGTTGACTTCAGAAAATTTCCCTTACCATCATTCAGATAAAGCCTGTCTTGCAGTTTTGGATCTCTTTCAGCGAAGTAATGATACCCCCCCGATGCTACGTAAAGGTCCGGATATCCGTCTCCATTGGCATCAAAGAAAACGGCATCTGCATCCTCATATATTTTATCATTATCAAAAACAGGTTGGGAAGATTTATTAAATTGTCCGTTCTTATGCTGAATAAACAAGGCGCCTGCCTGACCTGTGGCTCCTCCTATATATATATCCTCCAGCCCGTCGCCATTCACATCTGCTTTAGCCATACAGGGACCAAAAAAAGACATAGGATTAACCATAAGAGGCTGTCTGAAAAAATCATTGACATCATTAGGAGCGTGTTCAAAAGATAGCGGAGGGGTCATTTCTCTGAATAATGCCGGAGCGGATCGGGGGTAATGATATACCTGGCTGGCATCGGCTTCTTCTAACTTTAAAACCTGATTCGCTTTTATTTCCCGAACCAGCGTCGTTTTCCCGGAAAGCCAGATTATCCGTAGAGAATCAACAATACTATCCTGTCCCAGTCCAAAATGCAACACCGGTGTAACCGAAGACTGGTATCCTCTTGCCGGCATTTGTTCCAGATCCTGCTGCTTACCGTTACTATATAGCTTTATCTTAGCGCCCAACCCCTGCGTATTGCCTTTCATCCCTTTCAATACAACATCGAGATAATGATTGTCACGGGTTGATGCTGAGATATTATGATAAACAAATGCGGGTTGATTAATATTATTGACTACCATATCCAGCATCCCGTCATTATCCAAATCAGCATATACTGCACCATTGCTCCAGGATACACCGTCCAGCCCCCAACTTTGACTTACCTGTCTGAAAGTAAGATATCCCTCATTTCTAAACATATAATTACTTAACCCGGTTGAAGGCATCTTCTTTGCCAACTCGAAAACGTTGCTTCGATGGATATTTCCCCTGTTCTTCTGTATAAAATCATTCATCTCGCTTATAAAATCCAAATTCGTATAATCTCTCAGATATCCGTTAGTCACATAAACATCCTTCCATCCATCATTGTCGAAATCTGCTATAAGCGGAGCCCAGCTCCAATCCGTTTTAGACAAACCTGCCAACTGACCCACCTCGCTAAAAGTCCCATCGCCATTGTTCAGTTGCAACATATTTCTCATCTCCTGAAAATAAAAACCACTCCGCAGCATCAATTCTTCTTTCTCATAATTATCCGGAGACATGAGTGTCTTCTGCCGATGATTATCTTCCGGCAACATATCCAACGTGAAGATATCAGGTAACCCATCGTTGTTCATGTCAGCGATATCATTCCCCATGGCGAAATAAGTGGTATGTCCCAGCATATTTTTCTTCACATCGGCAAACGTGCCATCGCCGTTATTGACATATAAATAATCGGGCACCGAGTAGTCATTGCATACATAGATATCCGGCCAACCATCTGAATTAATATCGGCTATGGCTGCCCCCAGTCCATAGGTCAACCGGGAATGGCTAATCCCTGCGTTTGAAGTAACATCTACAAATTTGTTATTGTCATTACGAAACAGCCTCACCCCAATCTCTTTATCTTCTGATTGAATGACCTCAAGCGTTGATTTTTCATCTAAAACCGGAAGAGAATTAGGATTATGATTTAACAAAAACAGGTCGAGATCCCCATCCTTGTCGTAATCAAAGAAGTAACCCTGCGTGCTATAGGATGGTTCCGAAAGCCCAAAGGCTACGGCCTCGTCAACGAACAACGGCACTCCACCGGCATCCGGGCCCCGGTTAATAAATAGTTGATTGATCCTTTTTTCCGCCGGCAATTTTCCTGAATAACAAACAAAAATATCAACCCAACCATCTCCGTTTACATCGGCCATAGTTACTCCTGTTTTCCATGGCCCGAGCCTGCCCGCTACACCGGATTTGGACGTAACATCTTCAAATTGCATATTACCCTTATTCAGGTAGAGCTTATTTTCCGTGGTATTGCCAGAAAAATAAATATCCAACAAACCGTCTCCATTAACGTCACCTATCGCCACACCGCCTCCGTTATAGAGGTATTCATACATTAAGATGTTGAGATTAAAGTCTTCCTTCAGTTCGTTGTTAAAATAAATATTGGTATGGTCGGGTCCCAATAACTCAAAATGAGCCCCGGTCTTTACCGCTTCCACCTGTCCATTTTTCTTATAAGAACAACTATCTGTTCCGGTTACTATCAATACTAATAATAGCAGAGAGATGAATCGCAGCACCGTTCTAAAATTTAGGATGAATAAACCAAAAAAGTCTATGCCAACGCAGCGGCTGACACAGACTTTGAA
>JACFNM010000339.1 GCA_019454915.1 Chitinophagaceae bacterium | reverse complement strand
GTTTGTCCAACATCAAGAATCATCTTACCGGCCTCAACAGGTACCCGTTCCGCTTTCTTTTCCATTTCTTTGATAAGTCCGGGCTCAAAAACATCTTTAAAATGATCTGGTACTATCATAATTCAAATGTAATGGTATTCAATAAACATTAAAAATCAGCGAATAATTATAAATTTACCTATGTAATCACTTCAATAGTGAATCGGCCAAAAAATCTCCCCGGTGGAGAATGGACAATAGAATATCTTCAATGACTAATGATATAAAATTGACAACGCCATGCACATAAAAAATTATCTCCTTTTCGCCCTGGTATTTCTAACGGGCTATACTGTTACGCAGGCACAGGCGCCCGCTACCAATTACGACGAATCCAAAGTGCCTCCCTATACACTTCCTGATCCGTTGCTGACTCCGGAAGGCAAAAAAGTCGTTACCACCGCAGAATGGGAACAAAATCAACGTCCCTATATTCTAAAGTTGTTTACCGAAAATGTCTATGGCCGCATTCCGCACAAGTCGTCAGGCATGCATTTCTCCGTAACCGAGCAGGGCACGCCGGTTATGGGAGGAAAGGCCGTTAGAAAGCAGGTAACCATTCATTTTGAAAAGGGTGACAAGTGGCCTTTTATGGATGTATTGATTTATCTGCCTAAGACCAATCATCCTGTACCCGTATTTGTGGGGCTGAATTTTAATGGGAATCATACTGTGGCGCCGGATAAGGAAATCAGGCTGCCGCAATACCGGGCGGGAAAAAACAAGGATGCTGATCCGGAGACTTTAAGAGGAACGAGTGCATCGCGCTGGCCGGTTGAATCTATTGTCAACGGGGGATACGGTGTGGCAACCGCCTGGTATTATGATCTTGAGCCGGATAATAAAGATGGCTGGAAAGATGGGATACGCACCACTTTAAAAGAGACGCTGCATATTGCGCCGGAAGAATGGAGTGCAATCGGCGCCTGGGCCTGGGGGCTGAGCCGCATTCAGGATTACCTGGAAACGGATAAAGACGTTGATGCTAAGCAGACCATTCTGTTAGGGCATTCCCGGCTGGGAAAAACATCGCTCTGGGCAGGAGCCAATGACGGAAGATTTTCCATTGTTATTTCTAATGAATCCGGTGAAGGCGGTGCGGCGCTTTCGCGAAGAATTTATGGAGAGACGATCCGCAATCTCAACACCTCTTTTCCTCATTGGTTTATTGAACGCTATAAAAGTTTCAATGACCATCCTGAAAAAATGCCGACAGATCAGCACATGCTTTTGTCGTTAATTGCACCCCGGCCGCTTTACGTTGCCAGCGCCGAAGAAGATCGATGGGCTGATCCTAAAGGAGAATTTCTTTCAGCAAAAAATGCGGGACCGGTATATGCATTATACAAACTGGAAGGTGTGGGAGTTACGGAGATGCCGCCCGTTAATACACCGGTGGGTAAATCAGTCCGCTATCATGTCAGAACCGGAAAGCATGACGTGACGCTGTACGACTGGACGCAGTATATCCACTTCGCCGATCAGTATATAAAAAAATAACAGTCTGCTGCCTGTTAACTTGGTCAACACGCGGCTGTTTAAAATCCCGAAACGATTAACCGTATAGTTTTTTTACCTTCATAGTCTAATTCTCAAAACATTTAAGACATATTACATGGAAAAAAATTTAGGACGTCGCAGTTTTATCAGCACTGCTGTTGCAGGTACTATTGGTCTCAGTTTACCGGGCAGCCTCTCCGCTCTTTATGCACCAGGTCATCAAACGCAAAAGAGGATCGGAATCATTGGCCTGGATACTTCTCATGCCATCGCTTTTACCAAATCGTTGAATGGCGATAATCCATCTCCTAAAATGAAAGGCTTTCGCGTTGTTGCTGCCTATCCAAAGGGGAGCAATGACATTGTGTCTTCCGTAGAAAGGATTCCGGGATACACTGAAGATGTTAAAAAAATGGGTGTTGAAATCGTAGGATCTATAAAAGAATTATTGGGTAAGGTAGATTTTATTCTCCTGGAAACGAATGACGGACGCCTGCATCTGCAACAGGCTCTCGAGGTGATAAAGGCGCGAAAACCTTTGTTTATTGACAAACCGATTACTGCTTCACTGAAAGACGCCGTTGAGATATTTAAGGCTGCAGAGAGGTACAAGGTTCCTGTTTTCTCCTCTTCTTCTTTGCGCTTCATGGAAAGCGCCCAGGACGTAGTGAAGGGTAAAGTGGGTAAAGTGATAGGTGCCGACACCTATAGTCCCGCTCATCTGGAAAAAACCCATCCCGATTTATTCTGGTATGGGATTCATGGAGTGGAAACGCTGTTCACGGTGATGGGAACGGGTTGTAAACAGGTCGTTCGTATTCACACAGCGGATACGGACTTTGTAGCGGGCACCTGGGAAGGTGGCCGTATCGGAACCTTTCGCGGAACGCGCTCAGGTAAGAGCGGCTATGGCGGTATCGTGTTTGGAGAAAACGGCACCAGCATTCTGGGTCCCTTCAGGGGCTATGATACCTTGCTGGAAGAAATTATTCAATTCTTTGAAACGGGTATAGTACCGGTAAGCAGCAGAGAAACGTTGGAAATTTGTGCGTTCATGGAGGCAGCCGATGAAAGTAAAAACAAGGGTGGCATCCCGGTAAATATAGATGAATTAATGAAGAAAGCGGGAGCAGCTTAATACAGGCGTCTCCGGAAAAGGGAAAGGGTGAGCAAAAACATCTGCTCACCTTTTTTATAACATATCTTTTTCGGAAGTATTAAATAACCGGCGTATCTAACTCTGCAAGAGAATGATTGATATCCTCCTGGGTCACTTCATAATCCACCAACTTACCGCTCAGATACTGTTCATACGCACTCAGGTCGAAATGACCATGCCCGCATAAGTTGAACAGGATGGTCTTGGAGACGCCTTCTTCATCTGCTTTTTTAGCCTGGCGAATCACTTCGGCTATCCCATGCGTGGCTTCCGGTGCGGGAATTACTCCCTCGGTACCGGCAAACAGGATTCCTGCGTCGAAACATTCATTCTGATTGATGGCATCCGCTTCAATGATCTTGTCCTTTAATAACTGACTCACGATAGCTCCTGCTCCGTGATAGCGAAGTCCACCTGCATGGATAGGAGAAGGGATGAAGTTATGCCCCAGTGTGTACATGGGGATGAGCGGCGTCATACCCACCGTATCTCCAAAATCATAACGGAATACCCCTCTTGTTAATTTGGGACAGGATGTGGGTTCCACGGCTATAGCCCTTATATCCTTCCCACCTGTAAGTTTATGCTGGAGAAAAGGAAAAGCGATTCCAGCAAAATTGGATCCGCCACCGAAAGGGGCAATCACAATATCCGGGTAGTCACCGGCCTTTTCCATTTGCTTCAGGGCTTCCAATCCAATTATAGTCTGATGCATCAACACATGATTCAAAACACTACCCAAAGAATATTTGGTATCATCATGAGTAGCGGCCACTTCCACGGCTTCAGAAATCGCTATACCCAGGCTTCCCGGAGAGTTGGGGTCAGCCGCAAGAATTTTCCTGCCTGCATTGGTTAAATTACTTGGTGAAGCATGTACCGTGGCGCCCCAGGTATTCATCATTACCTTGCGATAAGGTTTGCCCTCATAACTTACTTTAACCATAAACACTTCGCATGCTATGTCGAACAGTTTACAGGCAAAGCTGAGCGCGCTGCCCCACTGACCGGCGCCGGTTTCTGTAGAAATCTTTTTGATTCCTTCCTTCATATTATAATAGGCTTGGGGAACAGCCGTATTGGGCTTATGGGATCCGGCGGGACTAACTCCTTCGTATTTATAATAAATTTTCGATTTTGTTCCCAAAGCTTTTTCCAGCCCGTAGGCTCGGTACATAGGCGTCGGACGCCACAAAGAATAAATCTTTCTCACTTCTTCGGGTATCTCAATCCATTTGTCAGTACTTACTTCCTGCTTAATAAGTTCCATAGGAAAAAGGGAAGCTAAATCCTCCTGCCCAACGGGCTGTTTTGTGGCCGGATGAAGAGGCGGCAACGGCTTGTTCGTCATATCCGCCATAATGTTATACCAGTGTGTTGGTATCTCAGATTCCTGTAAAGTAATTTTTCTCTCTTGTGACATGTATTTATTTTTTGGGGAATCAAGATACTGAAAAAGATTAATACCGGCCTATCTGAAATTTCTTATTTATATTTGCTCCCCATATTTTTGTTTGCCTGTTATTTTTAGTTACCAGGTCGTTCAACCTCTTTCTCCGGCAGGAACCGGAGATATACAAACAAAAGAGATTTTTGTTATTGTTCACTAAATTCATTAATCTTGACTTCCAACATAAGCCCAAAGATGCAATACGAAGAAGATTTTGATGCCAATCTTGCCGGTGAAGGTGGTAGTAATGAAGAATCAAGAAGCCGTTGGTTCAAGCGAATCAAGAAGGGTATTCTGACTTCTACCGCGGAGAAAAA
>JACFNM010000338.1 GCA_019454915.1 Chitinophagaceae bacterium | reverse complement strand
TTTGCCGTCAGCACCTTGTTAAATACCCTTTAATATAAAAGAATTCAAAATATTTTTTCGACGGGCGTAGGGGTTTAAGCGCTTATCGTATACTATCTTAGTGCATGCGTGTTCCACCCCATATACAAAGGTTAATTCAAAAATACTTAGAGGAGAAACTGAGTCCCGATGAAGAAAAGCAGTTGGACGAATGGTATTTGTCTTTCCCTGACACCGAAGAAGATGCTATCTTCCGGGATGAGGCAGAAGAACGGCCGGTAAGTGAACGGGTAGCCGCCAAAATTCAGGACACCTTAGATTCAAACCGGGGCGGTTTTAACACCGGAGCGCCATTTTTTCGAAAAAGATTTCTAATAGCAGCGGCGGTAATTGCTTTTGTTTTCTTTGGAGGTTACCGCTATTTTACACACCCTTCCGCCGGACCAAAACCGGTTACTAATCAGGGTCAAAGCGCTGAACAAGAGCAGAGAAAAATAGGGCTGATGCCCGGCGGTAACAAGGCGGTGCTGACATTATCAGATGGTTCTTCTATCATACTTGATAATGCCGAAAAGGGAACACTTAGTCACCAGGGTGGCAGCAACGTGATAAAACTCGACAATGGATTGGTAAGCTATGATGGTAAAAGTACAACTGAAGGGGCCGCGCTTGCGACGACGATGAATACCATCAGTACTCCCCGTGGAGGGCAATACCAGGTCATATTGTCCGATGGCTCTAAGGTTTGGTTGAATGCCGCTTCTTCCATTCATTTTCCCGCACAATTTTCGGGAAAGGAGAGACCGGTATCCATAACCGGAGAAGTATATTTTGAGGTGGCGCCGGACTCGTTGCATCCGTTTAGGGTCATGGCCGGAGATGCAGAAATTGAAGTATTGGGTACGCATTTTAATGTCAATACCTATGATGATGAACCGGTTGCAAGGACAACACTCCTCGAAGGCAGTATCAAATTAAGTGCCGGGTCTAAGGGCAAACCGACAATCTTAATACCAGGGCAGCAACTGGACATTGACCGAAAAGGAAACCAGAGGATGAGAAAAAGCCCGGATTTGGAGGGAGCCGTAGCGTGGATGCATGGCAATTTTCAGTTCAAAAGTGCGGACATACACGCTGTATTGAGGCAGATTGCCCGTTGGTATGATGCCGAAATAGAATACCAGGGGGACGTGGATTTGCATTTTACCGGACAGCTTCCCCGTAGCCAGGAGGTTTCATCCGTGCTCGCGAAATTAATGATGACCGGAGAAGTTCAGTGTAAGATTGAGGGAAGGAAAATTACTGTTTCACCATAATTATACCGAAATCATCAAAACTATCGAAGCTATGTCTGAATCCCTTAATGACCCGTGGCTTACGAAAGCTCAAAGGGCCCCTCCAAATGAATGAAAAAGCCCGGACTTAGTTTGCGGCTAAATCCGGGCAACATTTGGATTACATATTACACCTCTTTCCAGGGTAACGGATTATTTATTCACCAAAACAGGGTAAAGATATGAATTTTCTAATGTTTTTGACATCGCCCGGAATCATCCTAACGGTTTACACTAAAACCTATCGAATTATGAGATTAACAATTCTATTAATGACTATCTGCGTTACGCAGACCATGGCAAGAGGATATTCGCAGAACATCACTCTTAGGGAGGCAAATATTTCCCTGCAGCAGCTTTTTGAAAAAATCAGGGTTCAGACCGGATATACGTTTTTCTACGCAGACGAGGTGTTATCTAACACGAAGACGGTGGATGTTGAGGCTGAAAATGCAAATTTGGCCCAGGTTCTGGAAGCTCCATTGAAGCGTCAGCAATTAACCTACACTATATCTGACCACACGATCATTGTCAAGAAGGTCAGGGTTCTCTCTACAGAGAAGCTGGTGACGCTGGCTGAGGTGGTTGCTCCTCCACCTGTTGAAATTCATGGCAAAGTGGTAGATGAACATGGGGAACCTTTACAAAACGCTTCCGTTTTGGTAGTGGGGACTAAGATAGGAACTACTTCCAAAGGGGATGGGAGTTTTAGTCTGGCGCTTCCGGATAACAAAAATGTTATACTCGAAGTGTCAAGTGTCGGATACAAGACAAAACGAGTCAGTGTTACCAATCAAACTACCGTCAATATTACGCTGGAGCTTGATGTTTCGGGCTTGAGTGATGTGGTGGTAATTGGATATGGTTCGGTAAAGAAAATTGACCTGACCGGCGCTGTGGGAACAGTCAAAGTAGAAGATATGCAAAAAGCACCCGTGAGTTCTTTTGCTGCGGCATTGGCAGGAAGGGTTGCCGGTGTCCAGGTAAACAGTTCAGACGGACAACCGGGAGCAGGCATTAACATAATGGTGCGTGGAGCGGGTTCTATTACCCAGAGTACAGCTCCATTATATGTTGTGGATGGCTTTCCAATAGAGAATCTTGATCCCGCTACTATAAACCCAGAGGATATTGAATCAATCAGCATCCTGAAAGATGCATCTTCTACAGCAATATACGGTTCAAGGGGTGCCAACGGAGTGGTTTTAATTAACACAAAAAGGGGGAAAGCCGGGAAAGCCGAAGTCTCTTTGACCGGCTCTATCGGATATCAATTAAAGCCAAAGTCAATCCCGATGATGAGCCCTTATGAATTTGTTAAGTACCAGGCAGAGCTTGAACCAACCACCTGGGCTACGCCTTATTATTTTGCTCAGGGAAAAACTCTGGAAGATTATAAAAATGTAAAGGGTATTGACTGGCAGGATCAGATCACCCGTGTTGGTGTGATGCAGATTTATAATCTGGCTATCAGAGGCGGAACGGAGAAGACGAAGTATTCCCTTTCGGGCAATATTTATGATCAAAAGGGGGTTATACTTAATACCGGTCTAAAAAGATATACAGGCCGGATGACTATCGACCAAACTATCAATGATAAGCTGAAAGTTGGCATCACCGCAGATTATACCGAAACCAATACTTACGGGCAGGTAGTCAGGTCGCTTTATACACCCAATGCCACGGCGTCCGTATTGGCCCGGGCATGGATTTATCGCCCGATTTCTGCAATCCCTAATGAGGATTTAGTTGCGGATGAAGGAGATTTTTCAATGATCACCCCCAGTGATTTTCGGATAAATCCCGTAATTGATCTTGAAAATCAATATCAATATACAACTAATGACATCATTAAAGCCAATGGTTTTGTCAGTTATGATATCACAAAAAATCTGACTTTTAAGTCGCAGGCAGGTATCATGCAGGTGAAAGTCCGAAATGAACAATTTTATAATTCAAAAACTTCGCAGGGAAGTCCTTATAATCCATCAAATACGAATGGAATATGGGGATACTTAGGCATAACGGATGGCCGAAGTTTTTCTAATGAAAACACATTGAATTATAAACAAACATTTGGAGGTGGTCATACCATCAATGGGTTGGTGTTATTCGGAGTAAATAGTTACAAGACCCTTGGTAGCAGCTTCACCGATACCAACTTGCCTAATGAAGGAAAACGAATGGATGGACTGGACGAATCTACTACGGCGTCTTTTACAAATCCGTCTATTTTCAACACAATCAATACAATGGCTTCATATGCTGCAAGAGTTGATTATAACTTCAATTCCAGGTATTTGTTAAGTGTCAATTTTAGGGCTGATGGTTCTTCGAAGTTCTTCGATCATTGGGGATATTTTCCCAGTGCTGCGGCGGCATGGAATCTGCATGAAGAAGATTTCTTCAACAAAGCCTTGCCGTTCATTTCAACCACAAAAATCCGGGTAAGTTATGGCAGTACCGGTAATAATCGGGTAGGTGATTTTGCAGCCTATCCAACTCTGGTTCTGAATAACACCGGACAGGGCTATTCCTTTAATAATGCGGTTCCAACTGCTGCGGCTTATTTATCTTCCCTCGGAAACTCAAAGTTGCAATGGGAGAAGACAAAACAGACCGACATCGGGCTGGAGATTGGGATATTTGAAAACAGGATTGGTTTTGAAGTGGACCTTTACCGGAGACTAACTGAAAATCTTCTTTTGGCCGCCAGACTACCTCCAAGTTCAGGATTTACTTCGGCTACGGAGAATATTGGTAAACTGCAAAATGACGGTATAGAAATTACGCTGAATACCATGAATATAAATAAGGGTTCGTTCAGGTGGGAAAGCAATTTTAATATCAGTTTCAATCGAAATAAAATTATTCAGCTAGCTTATGGGCAACCATCATTGAGCAATACCGTCACTTATCTCTCACAATTTGGTCAGCCTTTATATCTGCATCAAATAGGAAAACCAATAGGTATGATGATAGGGTATATTTGGGAGGGCAATTATCAATATGACGATTTTGACAATCCTGCACCAGGTGTTTACATATTAAAGCCCACAGTACCTGAAAATGGAAGTGGTAGAGTGACAGTTCAACCCGGAGATATTAAACTTAGGGATTTGAACGGAGATGGTACAATTAACGCTGCAGATTTGA
>JACFNM010000337.1 GCA_019454915.1 Chitinophagaceae bacterium | reverse complement strand
TTAAGCCTGCCGCTAGCGTTCATCCTGAGCCAGGATCAAACTCTCCATTGTAAATAATGTGAGATTTGAAGATTGCTCTTGAAATCAAATTTTATGGCTGGTTTACCTTACCCTGATTCCTAAAAAGAAATCAAGTGCTGTTGCTTCCAAACTTTCAAAGAACTTAAACTCTCGTATTTTTACCACCGTTTTTTAAACGGATTGCAAAGGTAAGAGCTTTATCTATTCCGTCAAAATTTTATACCAAAACTTTCAGTATTTTTTTCGCCGGGAAATTAATCACATATCATAGAACTCATACTAATCCATCATTTCACGTCATCTCAATCCGTAACCACTCTGCTGAATACTCTTCATCGTCTTGTGCACATATTCTGTATGCAGTCCGTAAAATATTGAAGTGTTTTTTTGATGGGGGGCAAAGGTAAGATGTTTTATCAAACTACCAAATCTTATCCCGGATTTTCTATGTGCAATATTCGTTTTCTTTTTTAAGAACTTCTGCTTTTTTCAAAAGCGGAGCGCAAAGATAGGCCGCTTTTTGTAGCTACCAAATCTTTTTTCAAAAAAATGATTGGAAAAAGAAAAATGGCGAAACACAATGCTTGCTGTTTCGCCATTTTACCGCCTGTATTCACAACATCATTTCTTCTTTGCCGGCTTGGCAGGCTTAACGGCAGGCTGACTCAGGTCCTTTATCCGAATATTTCTGAAATACAGTATATCTCCATGTCCCAGGAAACCTATATGTCCCGTAGTTCTCTTCAATCCCGGATGATCCCTTTGGTCCATCGTTCCATTTTTACTAGCCTCTGCAATATCTCCATCAAGAATAACCGTGCCATTTAATGTTACTCTCACTTTAGCCCCCTTTATATATATCTCTTCTTCATTCCACTCGCCCACCGGCTTCAGATAGCCCCGCTTCGCCGGTATAATCCCGTAAACCGATCCGTGATATTGGTAAGGCTTCAAATCTTTATAGATATCTGCTTCATTATCGAGAATCTGAATTTCCATTCCTCCATAAGCTGCATCTCCTGTAAGCGGCGCCCGAATACCTACCCCATTATTCGCACCGGGTGTCAATTTAAATTCAAACCGGTAGATAAAATCACTGTACTCATCCTTCGTGTACAGATTACCATTACCACCTCTCTTTGGATAAACGGCAAGCGTGCCGTCCTCGATGACATAGGCCGTTTTATTTCCAACCCATTCGTGTAAACCGGTTCCGTCAAAAAGGATCTTATATCCCTCCTTTTGTTCTTCCGGCGTTAACACGTAAGGCGTGGGACGAGGAATTTCACGCAGGTAGATATCCCGGTAAGCAACATAAGTCCCGTGTGCCTGCAGTTCAATCTGCTCTTCAGGAAAAATGGGAAGGCTCCGATCCCAAAAGTTTTCTAAAGGAACCCCGTTTACCACCAATTGCCCGTTGAGGTACACCGTAACCTGGTCACCCACCATTTTGATATAAAAAGTATTCCAATCACCAATCGCATTATCCGCAAGCTTCAATGGCTCACTCGGATTGACCTGGTTATTGTACAAACCGCCGGAACCCACCTGTGCACCCACATCTACTCTCGATGTATCCCATATCTGCACCTGGGGAGTTCCTCTCAAATAAATCCCCGCATCTCCCTGCGGAGTGATTTTCCAATCTACATACATCTCAAAATCGCCATATTTCTTTACGGTGCAAAGGTTATCTCCTTTACCGGTAAACACCAATAACCCGTCTTTCACTATCCATCCACTCCGCATAACTTCATCCGCTTTCTCCTGCTCTTTAGCCAAAGTAGCTGCATCCATTTTCGCCCGCGCTATCGGATTAGCCACCAATCCTTTCCACCCACTCAAATCGCGTCCGTTAAACAACGAAACAAATCCTTTGCCTTTAGGCATCGCATCCAGGTGTTTTTGAACGGCTTCCTTCAGATACTGGCTCTCATTTCCGCTACCCAGTACATCCATAGATTTAATAAGAAGACTTCTGACGTTATCCCCATAAATGGATTTATTTTCTAAGGCAATGTCCACCACTGCGCTGCCTGCCTGCCTTCTCAGTTCACTATCATCGAGAAAGGTTCCCGCATATAACAGGGCCGGCAACGTATTACACTGGCCAACCAGTCCCAATATCCTCTTCTTCTGATCTGCAGAACCCGCATAATCCATAGCATCCCGCAACCATATCAGTTTCAAATCATCCGTATTGTCTGAGATTTGAATTTGCCTGATGAATCCATTTACCAAATCTGCCGATGCCGCTCCGGCTCCCTCTTTTTGAAGTATCTGATTTAAAGCAGCGGCGGCAAGCCCTCCTTTCCAATTAGAAAGCGCTTTCACTACCGATTTTCTTACCTGCGCATCTCCTGAAGCAAAAGCCTGCCATACAAGGGAAAGTCCGTTTCTGCCGCCAACACCAGCGAGGACATCATAGAAAAGACTCTTTTTATCCTCCGGTACTTTTTTCAGACTCGCCAGAATAAAGCCGCTGCCCTGTTCAGGACTTTTCATACCACTCATAGCCGAAATCAACAAACCCTGCATATCTTGTATATCTTTGTCACTCTTAGCCGATAGCAACTCATCCGATAATACGGGTAAATGTGCCGGGGTAACGAGATTGGATAATGCCGACCGGGATGCATTTTTCAACTGCTCATCCGGGTCGTTTATATATTTCAAAACATCTCTTGTCTTCGCCTTCGCTCCCCGCTCACCGATAATAGACACCAGCGCTGCTTTCCCGGCCGGGGTAGCCGACTCAAGTGCACCGCTTACATCTTCTATCAACTTATCTCCCTTTACTGATAATAAAGCGTATTTTACCGCTGCGATTTCATCCGCATTACCGCTCTTTAACACACTCAGTAAAGCAGGCGTAACTTCCTGCTGACCAAGCTTTGCAGCGGCAGCAATAGCAGCCAGTTTTAATGCCGGATCACTTCCCTGTAATGATTGAAGCGCCAGCGGGAGTGCCGTTGAAATTCCGCGATCACCAAACAGATTCATCAGCCCTGCCCGGGCATCTCCTTTACTTTTATTAAACAGGTTAATCCATTCCGCCGCATTGGAGTCATTCATTTGCTGACCGGCCAGTCTTAACGCGGCTCCCCGGTATTCGGGATCTTTATCAGCTAATGCTTTACTCAAAAGCGTCATGCTGTTTCCTCCTTGTATCTCCGTCAAAATTTTTAATGCAGCAGAGCGCGTCTGTACCCTGGAAGAAGACTTTTTCAGGAGAGCACTTGCCGCTTTTTGAGCTACGGATGTTTGCCCTGTCCTTACTAATTGATGCAGATAAGACAGGTAGGCATAAGTAGCATCCGTAACATCATACCCATAACCGCTTTTCGCCGCCGCTTTTTTCAGCACGTTTAAGGAGGATGGGTCGCCTATCTGTGCCAACGCGTAAAGAGCAACTTTTGCAACATTTGGATCAGCACTTTTGGCTAAGGGAGTAATAGCAGATAAAGCGCCGGTAAACCTCGTATCCCCCAACGCCTGAATCACCGAACGCTGTGCATTTCCCGAAACGCCTGATAAGGCTTGCAGGAGGGCATTATTCGCCGCATCAGAATGGATGGTTGCCAGCGCCCTCGCAGCAGCATCAGAAAGCGCTTCATCGTGTAAATATTTTTGTAAATAAGGAACGGCATCGTCTTTACCCACATGTTCTATCTGGGAAATAACAAACTGCCGGGAAGTGTTATCGGATAATTTCTCCAGGGCCTGCCCATAGGCCTTAACGGCCATCTGACGCCACTCCTCTTTACCAGGCTGGCTGGCTGCGAAGGAAAAGCCGTTAATGGCGAAGTGGATTCTGGTTTGATCATCCCTGTCATTCAGGCGCCCTGTTAATTCTGCCAGTCCATCTACCCCCAAATTGGCAACAGACTCAGCATTGATATTTAACTGTGCTTTATCATCTGCCGGAGTTTTGGCCAGCAAGTCGGCTATCTTTGTTGCTATCGTTCGTTTATCATCCGTTTGTGCAGACGCGAAGTGCAACACTCCGAAGAAAAAAAGAAAACTGATTAATATTTTATTCATGAGATTACTATTTGTCTTTTCTGTTGCCCTGTTTCACTCACTGTGAAAGTTAAATTCATACAGGATACCGTTTTTCTTTTATGGTCTATCTAATGTTAGTCATTATCGCCCGGATTGTTTTTGTACTTATTAGCGGTTTCGAACCCGGGTTAAAGGATACCCAACTGCTTTGCTTACATGAACCACGGTTCCCGCAAAGGAGGATTGAGTAACCGATTCGCTCCTTCGTCGTTGATGAATTCCTGTTTTTCCGGATCAAACTTCAGCGACCGGCCCAATTGCAAAGCTATCTTACCCATATTGACAATAGTAGCGGAACGATGTCCATTGGCTTCATTGAGTGCAAACTTTTTTCTGTTTTTTACTGCGTCTATAAAGTCGGTCACCTGAGGTAAAGGGTCCGGGAATGATGCCAGTTTTTGTTCAAGATTAGGTATATCCGATTTGAAT
>JACFNM010000336.1:4302-4544 GCA_019454915.1 Chitinophagaceae bacterium | reverse complement strand
CGATCCGGTTCTCCTTGGTAATATTGATACGTCTTACCGCTACACTATCAGAAACATAACCAACGGCACAGGATTGAAAGCAACGGTGTATAAAAACTATAACTACCCTGACGACAGTTATGGGTTGGAGTTGTATAATTACCAGACAGGCAGCGGCACACCCTACGTAACTTCTGGAGTGGATGTAAATTATAATGGCTCTAATAATTTACTGAATATTTCGGGAAGGGATAATAATTACA
>JACFNM010000336.1:0-4292 GCA_019454915.1 Chitinophagaceae bacterium | reverse complement strand
TCTGGGAGGGTTATCTGACGCTCAAATTAACCGATGAAGAAGGAGAATACCGGTTTAGTGTGTCAGCACAAAATTCCTTCAAACTATGGATTGATGAGGATTTGATTTTGAATGCCTTTCCTAATGACCCGGTATATTTTAACAATGTCAATAAGCAGGACCTTTTCAGTAAGCCGGTTAAATTACAACACGGTAAAGCCTATAAACTGAGGATCGAACATACGGTCGGAAAGAGCGGAGCATTTAATAAGGGTAAGGCGATATTAAATTGGAAAAAGCCGAACGCCGCCAGCCCTGTTGTATTGAAATCTAACAACCTCCATGCAACCCTCGCTGCTGCCCAGGCCGCTATTAAAACAAACCAGACCAGGTGCATCACCTGGGAGGGCATACGTCCATCCGCCAATACTTTGTATGAAGAGCTTTCACCAAAGGCAGCTGAGCGCTATCTGGTAAGCGCATGGGTGAAAGAGCAGCAGGATTGCAAGTGCGAAAATTATGTGAATGCAAGCATCGAAGTTGCCTTCATCGGAAATCAGGGTAACGAAATTGCACAGCGTGCCATTTTAAAACCTGCAGGTAATATTATTGAAGGCTGGCAGCGTATAGAAGAAATCATTTCCATCCCGCAGGAGACTTCTAAAATTCAGATTTATTTCAAAGCGGCACAGGGCAACGGTAACACAGGAAAAATCTATTTCGACGACTGGCGGTTTCTGCCCTATCATGGCAATATGAAGTCGTTTGTATATCATCCGGTGAACCTCCGACTGATGTCCGAACTGGATGAAAACAACTATGCGACTTTTTATGAGTATGATGATGAGGGCACGCTTATCCGGGTGAAAAAGGAGTCGGAAAGAGGTATTCAAACGATCCGGGAAACAAGAAGCTCTCTGAGAAAAGATTAATCACCATTAATAATCGTTGCAGACACTATAAAACAAATATTTATGAAGAAGAGATGGAGAATAGTATCACTGATTGCAATAGCGCTGGGTATGCATGCGGTTTGTTTTTCACAACAATTTGCACTTGCCGTAACGGAATTGCAAAAAATCCGCGATGGATACGCTGATTCAGGGTACAGCAATTTTTCCGTTAAGTATCAATACGCGAAAAAATCGGCGCCCGGCAAAGTGCTGGACACGCTTACCATACAGTATAAAATGAAGGGATCAGATTATTATTGTAAAGTCGATCAGATAGAATTTTTTCAGAATGACAGTATCAACGTGGCAGTGTACCACAAGGACAAGACGATCATCTTGTCTAACCCTTCGCTGAGTACGGATAAGGGGCGAATGGCGATTGATAGCTGGGATTCTTCTTTTGTAGCCACCTATATTGATTCTGTATCCATATCGGATAATAAGAATTCGAGAACGCTTAATATCTATTTTACGGATAATGCGCCGTACAGCAGTTGTACGATTGTGTATAATAATAAAACCTACCGAACGCAGAAGATGAGCTATGTGGAGCGATCGTCCGAATACCTTGAAGAAGGTAGCGATAAGCCGGAAGGTATCATCATTACAATGTATTTTTCTGCGGTGAGTAAGACGCCTTTCGATACCTCGGTTTTTAGCGAAAAGAAATTTATAACCAAACAAAATGATAATTGGATTTTAGGATCTGCTTATAAAGATTATAAGCTGATCAATAATGTGTATAAGTATGATTAGTTGAAGAAATGTGGGGAATTTGAAAACCTGCCAGCCGGCAGGCTGGTTTGAAAATGTGGAAATGTGAGAATCTGCGGGCTGTAGAGATTTATCGTTGCGGGCGTTGCGTGAAACGATAAAGAGAATGTGGGAAACGTGGAAATGTGAAAGTGTGAGAACTGTGGAGATGTGAGGGATTTGAAAATTTGAAAATGAGGGATTTGCGAGTTTTGGTGATTGTCGTTGCGGGCGCTGCGTGGAAAAAAACAGAAGGTGTTGAAAAAATAAAAGTACCCGCGTGTGCTTCATCATTAAAATAAGAAACGGGAAAATTGAAAATATAGTCTGAACTTAATTGATACAACCTATGTATAAATATTGGATTACTGTATTAGGCGCCTGGTTGATCTGCCTTTCTTCTTTCGCAACGGAAGAACCTACCGTCATGAAAAGCCTGAGAGGCAGTGAAGGACAATTAAAGCCCGATTCAACGGCAGCTATCAGAGACACTTCATTCTATGAAGACCTGTCGCGCTCACCCCGTAAATTCACGGACATCAGTAATAAAAACATCATCACCTTTACACTCGATGAAGGCTCTCCGCTGTATTTAAAAACACCCTTCAGCGCTACCCTCACCTTTCAATTATATTACAGCTTCAAGAATACCCCCGCAGCAGAAGATTCCTTATCGGAATACCAAACACTGGTGATCAATTACGATACGGCTTCCGCTAACCCATACACTATGCGCAGTTACTTTGAATTTGACGACGCGGTTAGCGCGCGGCTAAAAATCATCAGCATCTCCACCACCGCTTCCGGCTGGGATCCATTGCCTGCGCTGATAGTCACCAACGAAATGCGCCGGGAGAGAATATTCACCTTCGATTGCGAAGCCAATAAAGTGCAGCAAATACTTTTTACCGCACCTCCTGCCGGAGCAGATGAACTGCAGGTTTACTGGAACCAGTCGGAAGGGGCAGATGAATACGACCTCGAATGGGCCTATATTGACCAGCAGGCTTATAATGCACAACTTTACGGCGACCCCGGAAGCGCTGCATTTTCAAGAAATCTCTTTCGCAACAATTCATCGAGGGTTACACTAAAAAACACGGAGTCCGGTTACAAAATTCCACTCCTCTATGAAAAGAACGGCAAATTATTTTTCAGAGTCAGGGCCGTACAGGTAACCCCTTCCGGCAAAAGAACAGAAACCAACTGGAGTGATTATAACAGTTTTGATTTTGTTGCCGGCCATCAGTCCAATCTCAACTGGCAATCCGTAACCAGCTTTGCCGAGGAAGGAAAAAGAAAATCGGTGGTTCAATACTTTGATGGTTCACTGCGCAGCCGTCAAACCGTTACCAAAGACAATACGACGGGAACGACAGTGATGGCCGAAAACTTCTACGATTACCAGGGGCGCCCCGTTATTCAGGTACTCCCCTCTCCCACCATCAATTCCATTATTCAGCATACACCTGCTTTCAATCAGTTTTTAAATACCGGCGCCTATTACAAAGACAATTACGATAAGATTATTTCCGGAAATGATTTATGCAGCGGAGCAGCCCCCGGTCTCGATGCCGCCAAAGGTGGCGCCGCGCAATATTATTCTCCCCAAAACCCTGAAAAAAATATTGAGAATAATCACCTGATTCCCGATGCGGAGGGATTTCCCTATTCCGAAACACGCTATATGCGCGATAATACCGGCCGGATAGCCGCACAGGGCGGCGTGGGAAAAGAACACCGCATCAATCAGGGGCATGATACAAAATATTATTACGGAACACCTGAACAGAACGAGCTCGATGCATTGTTCGGTACCGAAGCGGGTGATGCTTCACACTACTTCAAGAACATGGTACGCGATGCAAACGGACAATACAGTGTGTCTTACCTCGATATGCACGGCAGAACGGTCGCCACCGCATTAGCCGGAGAACTGCCTCCGGGCATGAAATTGGATTACCTGCCCTCAAAAGAAAACCGGGAGATTACCTCATCGCTCATCAACGCCTCCAATAATATTATCAAAGGACTGGTGATTGAAAGCAGCAAGACGCTGGTGGTTCCTTTAAAAGCAAACTACAAGTTCAGGTATTCGCTGCTGCCCGAAAACGTTAATATAGAGAACTGCTCAAAGGAGGATATTTGCTACAGTTGTTCCTATGATTTGGAAATCACCATCAGCGATGATTGCGGAAACGGTCAATTTGGGGGCACGCCCTACGTATTTACAGGCACCATTGGCAGCATCAGCGAAGATTGTAACGACCTGCCATCGCTGTTTACCAAGGAGATACCCAAGACGTTAGAGGAGGGAAGCTATGTCATTACCAAAAAACTGACCATACGGGATACCGCCATTGCCGTTCATTCAGCCGCCTTTATGGAAAACAACCTCTGCAAGACGATACAGGATTTTGTGGACGAACAGATGACTATATTCCTGGAACAGACAAACAACTGCACCACGCCCTGCGGCGCCTGTATGCTACAGTTGGGAGAATCACAACAGGCTTTCATTACCAAATTCATTTCCGATAACGGACTCGACCCCAATTCTGAAAAAAGTACACAATTGGCGCAGGATATGTATCAGCGCTTATCTGC
>JACFNM010000335.1:3741-4547 GCA_019454915.1 Chitinophagaceae bacterium | reverse complement strand
TAATGATTTAAAACCCTATAAAAAGCGGCTGGATGAAGCGTATAATAAGACGGGGCTGAACGATTCCATGTCAGTGGCTTATGGATTGATTCATAAGCATCCGATGGTGGTATGCTGCATGGATTTTAATTTCATCGGGGGCTCTCTCGGAAGCGTGATGGGAGAAAAGATAGCCCGGGCGGTTGACTACTGCTTACAACATCGCTTTCCCTTAATGATTATCAGCAAGAGTGGCGGCGCCCGGATGATGGAAAGCGCTTTTTCGCTTATGCAGTTAGCCAAAACCTCGGGTAAGCTATCCCAATTATCGGACGCCCGAATACCCTATATCTCTCTTTGTACAGACCCAACGTATGGAGGTACTACCGCTTCATTTGCTATGTTAGGCGATATTATTATAGGAGAGCCCGGAGCCATGATCGGCTTTGCCGGACCCCGGGTTATTAAAGAAACAATTAAGAAAGACCTGCCACCGGGTTTTCAAAGCTCTGAATTCCTGATGGAACATGGTTTTCTTGATCTGATTGTTCCCCGCAATGAACTAAAGGACAAGACCGCCACCCTGCTCACACTTTTTGAATCCTGAGCCTGGCATTTTAAATAGATGACAGCGCCGGAAATCTTATTTATATGTCCAGTATTCGAAATCGTTCTGCCTTTTATGAGTATTACATAGCCGACAAATATGTGGCGGGTATTGTATTGACGGGTACCGAAGTGAAGTCTCTGCGGGAAGGACGGGCCAGTTTTAATGACAGCTACTGCTACTTTCATAAAGGAGAATTATGGATTAAGAGTTTGCATAT
>JACFNM010000335.1:0-3731 GCA_019454915.1 Chitinophagaceae bacterium | reverse complement strand
CGGCTCCTACCTCAATCATAATCCCTTGCGGGAAAGAAAACTGCTCCTGCAAAAAAAGGAACTGAGAAAGCTTGAAGCGAAGCTTAAAGAAAAAGGATATACCATTGTGCCGCTCAGCATTTTCTTCAATGAAAAAGGACTGGCAAAATTGGAGATTGGATTGGGTAAAGGAAAAAAATTGCATGACAAACGGGAGAGTATTAAGACCAGGGAAAGCGACCGGGAAATCAAACGAAAATATGGGCTATAGACATTATTGCTTTTTTATAAGAAATTCTTGTAAGGATAAATACTTAATTTACAATACTTTTAGATATCGAACGTTACTTTGCATTTAACTATTCCAATAGACTGATGAGAATATTAATAATCCTTTCCTTCATTTTTATAACCGGACAAGGGATTGCCCAGGGAATACGAGGCAGTTGGTTTGGAAGCGCTGACGTATTATTGGGTGGATCGCACAACAATTACCTCGTGGAGCTTAACCTGAAACAAACCGGTAAAGAGGTAAAAGGAATCATTGGCTATTACTTCAGGGATAGCTACCAGACGTTTTACGTAAAAGGTACCTACAACCCTCAAACCAGGGAAGTGTTGATTAAAGACGTGCCCATCACCTACTTCCGTGCTTCTTCCAGTAATGACGTGGAGTGCATTATGGACCTCAGGGCTACATTGACTGCCTCTAAAGTGAGTACCAATATCAAAGGCGTTTTTAGTACCCAGGGAAAGTATAAATACACCTGCCCGGATATCGCCTTCGATTTTGTTTATGGAGAAGCGTTAAATACCGACAGCCTGATAGAGAAATTTGCAGCCGTAAAAAAGATATGGCAGCCGTCTGAAGAGGATATCATCGTGAATAGCCCCAAAGTGTATGTTCCCGATTCAATAGACCTCAAAGTGAAGGAACCAACGGCAGAAATGCTGGAAGCCCGGAAAATATTAGAGGAATTCAGCAAGAGAAAAGAAGTGGTGGGACAGGAAATTATCGTCCATTCAGACTCACTTCGGCTCACTTTTTATGACAATGGTATCGTGGATGGAGACAGTATTTCCGTTTTCTTCAATAAGGAGCCGATTGCCACCCATCAATCTTTGAGCGAAAGAGGCATTATATTTTATGCGGTGCTGGATAGCACAAGGGAATATAATGAGATTAGCATGTTCGCAGAGAACCTTGGTTCCATACCTCCCAATACTGCCTTAATGGTGCTCACCGATGGCGTCAACCGGCACGAAATTTTCTTATCGAGTAGTTTTACTCAAAATTCAACCATACGTGTGCGGAGGAAACGGTGATCCTTTACTAACAACTATTCCTGAACATATATCCTGTATCCCCAGGCTTCTAATTCAAACCAGGGATCAGAAGCATAATCCTTTTCTTCGCCGCTGAACAATTCCCGGAATTTCCCCGTCACCTCTTCTCCAGTATAGGTAAATCTGGTTGGATAGGGTGAAAAGTTGAGCAGTACGAGGACAGCATATGCCCCGCTCCTTCTCAAAAATCCAATAACATAATCATCCTGGTGAAAATCCAGCAAGATGGTTTCAGTACCTTGGGAACCCGAAGCCAGGGCCGGATTTTCTTTTTTGAGCGTGAGCAAGGCTTTATAAAAAGAGGCTAATGTATTGTCCTGCGTCCATTCAATCGGATCCTTATCAAAGAATTTCAGTCTCTTCCTGTTGGGTAGTTCCTGCCCGCTGTATACCAGGGGGATTCCGTCCCAGGTGCAGCTAAATACCGCCAGCAAGATCGCCATATCTCCATATTTCTCATACTCGGTGCCATTCCAACTATTCTCATCATGATTGGAGGTAAAAAAGATGCCGGAGGTGCCGGACGTAAAAACAGACTGGTACTTTTTGAGTATATCTTTTAAGGTTCCTACGTGGCGTTGATTTTTATAAAACTCTTCTGTTCTATGCATCCAGGTCCAGGTGTAACTTGCATCAAAAATCTCAAGGTATTCGGGGTTATCCAAGGCATCCAGTTCACCCAGCCAGAAGAGCGGCTTGATGCGATCAAGTTCGGGTCTGGCCGTTTTCCAGAAATCAAGGCTCACCCAAAAAGCCAGGTCGCAGCGGAAGCCGTCAATATCACATTCTTTCACCCAGAATGACATGGCTTCAATCATCGCCTTCACCAGGTCGGGATTGCTAAAATTCAGTTCTATAATATCATCCATACCCGATGCGGCTTTGAAATTTCCGTCCTCATCTTTTTTGTAATAATCGGGATGTGATTTTGTCCACACATGGTCCCAGCCCGTGTGATTGGCCACCCAGTCCATAATTACCCGCAGTCCCAGGTTGTGGGCCATTTTTACGAGATTAGCAAAATCATCAACGGTTCCGAATTCGGGATCCACCGCCGTATAATCGGCGCAGGCGTAATAGCTTCCCATGGTTCCCTTCATCTTAGCCTTTGCAATTGGGGTAACCGGCATGAACCATAAAGTCTCCACGCCCATATCTTTCAGCCGCGGCAACTCCTTTAAAAATGCGTTTATCGTTCCTTCCCGTGTATACTGTCGAAGATTTACCTCATACACGTTTGTTTGGTGTCTCCAGTCCACCCGCTCAATTTTTGTATCCATAATTCAATAAGATTCTCAGTTCGGCAAAATTCACGGAAATGACAATATTATCATCGGCGCCACCAGGTGGTTCCCGTAAAAAAATTCAACCGGGTGCTTTGTTCGTAGGGTTCAGTCGTCCCGCTTTTTATTTCCAAAGAGCTTTTTAAACAAACCCCTCTTCTCTTTTTTAATCGTATCGGGTGCTATGTTATCCTTTTTCCTACTGGCTTTTCTCGCCTCCTCTAATACTTTTTTTTCTTCATCATTAAGCTGCGATTCTGTTGTCACCCGTTCTCGTCCATCACTTACCGGTACGTCAATGTACTGACTACCATCATCCTGCTGCTCATCCCCCTCCAGTACAGGCGTGGTCGATGACTCCGTAGAATCGAGCCAATCGTAGGACGGCTCCACTTTAAATCCCTCCGGCTGCACAAACCGGGCATTTACGTCTACTCCAAGTGTTTTATCCCTGTACGCTTCCTGAAAAAAATACGCCCACACCGGCAGCGCCATCTGTGCACCCTGACCGACATAGTTATTGGCAATACGTAAAATAGGGTCATCTGCGCCCACCCACACACCAGCCAGCAATTGGGGCGTATAACCGATAAACCAGCCATCTGCATTGTTATTGGTGGTACCTGTCTTTCCGGCCACCTCGCTCGTAATTCCATAAGTACCTCGCAGTGAGCGTGCTGTTCCAAAGTCCACAACACCTTCCATCATGGTAGTCATAATATATGCGTCTGTTTCATTAATGACTTCCTGGTGCGTGGTTGAGAAAGATTCCAGCAGGTTCCCATTCCGATCTTCAATCCTGGAGATATAATAGGGCTTACTGCTCATCCCTCCTGCCGGGAACATACTGTAGGCGCCTACCATCTCAATCAGTGAAATATCGGCCGACCCTAGCGCGATGGAAGGATAAGGTGGCACTTTACTGGTAATCCCGCATTGCTTGGCAAAATCTACCATCCTGTTCACCCCAATGGCGCTTATCAGATTAGCGGCAGCGGGGTTTATGGATGCCGCGAGGCAGTAATTTAACGGACGTGAACCAGTATATTTTTTATCGCTGATGAGCTTGCCACCCATGTCCACCGGGTCTACCGACACAGGGGTCTCGGGCGTGTACCCGTT
>JACFNM010000334.1 GCA_019454915.1 Chitinophagaceae bacterium | reverse complement strand
ATACGGTTTTCATGTGGTGGAAATACTTCAATGTATGGTGGAGAGAAGGGCAGGAGGGGAAACGGGTGTAGTACGCGTGGAAGGATTAGAAGGAAATGATGTCTGGAAAGTCATGGACTCGGGTAAGATTTCTGAGGAACTTGTTGAAGCGGCCTGCAACAAAATTAAGAGCAAAGCTTCCGGCTCCATGAGGGAACTGGTTAAGAAGCCGGCGGCAGTCATCATAGAATATAAAGATGGAACAAGAGGAGTATGCCTGATGCTCAATGAATACGTTAACCAGGGCTGGGGCTACGCGGCCAAAGCTGATGGGAAAACGGTAGCTACCCAATTCGTTTATGACGAAACTACCCCCGTTTATGCCGCTTTCAGCTATCTGGATCTGAACATCCAGCAACTGATGACAACCGGAAAACCTCCCGTACCGATAGAAAGGAACTTATTGACCAGTTGCGTCATTGACATGGGAATCCGATCTGTAGCTGAAGGAAAAGCTTTAAATACTCCTTTCTTAGACATAAGCTATAATGTTGAAGGTTATAAACCCATCAGACCCACTCTCACCTGGCCGCAAGGTCAGAGTTTAGGTCCCTGGCCGCCTCAAGGTTATGAATTCATTATTCCTGAACGGTTCAGGAGAATAAATAAATAATAAATAAAGCTAAAACATAGCGTTTATAGATTGCTTCGTTTTGCAGAAATATAATCGTGCTGTTATTGCAGATTTCAGAATTGTCTCCGCCTGCTCCGGACAAAACCTGAACCTTTACTCCAGTCCTTCAAAGACATTTTTTGCGACAAAAGCTGTGAATTATGCGGTTTTAGTCTGCATAACCAATAATTATTGGGGATAACTATGTGCATAACCTATGAACAACCTAAAACCCCACTTAAGGTCGAAAAAAATCGTGATTGGGCACCTTTTTGATTACGACTTACGTGAGTTATTAAAGAAAGGAATATGACTAAACTGCTGATTGATTTACGCTTATAGTGATCAAATCAATCATTATGAATTCCACTAATGACAGACTTAGCCTGATTCATGCGACGTTTTTAATGACCTGATGTGCGGCTACCGGATTAATGCGAAGTTCCCTGCTTCACCGAAATGGAAAAAATATTTTCCGTAAAAGTGTAACCTTTTGAGTTTACTCATCCTCCAATAGGGTGTTCGCTTACATTTTAAAACAATATGAATCATGTTAACAAATAAGCATCTCGGCAACCGACTGGTTGTAGCAGTTGCACTTATATTTTGCTCTCCGATTATGGAAGTTCAGGCACAGGATAAACTTACCGACCCGGAAATTGCCTCTGTGGCAGTCACTGCAAATCAAATTGATGTGAATTACGGTAAGATCGCGATCAAAAAGTCTAAAAATGCAGATATACGCAAGTTTGCAGAAACGATGATCAACGACCACGAAAGTATTATTAAGCAAGCTGCCGCACTCGCCACTAAGCTCAACGTAACACCCCAAAGCAATGCCGTTACTAAAAGTCTTTTAGACGGTGAAGTTACAGCAACGAAAATACTGAACGCGAAGAAAGGAAAAGCCTTTGATAAGGCTTATGCAGACAATGAAGCCGCTTATCATGAAGCAGTCGTTGGCGCCGTAAAAACGAAGTTGATACCCGAAACACAAAATGCCGAGTTGAAGAGTCTCCTGGAAAGTGTGGTTCCGCTGTTGGATCATCACCTTCAGATGGCGAAAGATTTAGCCGCTAAGTTTTAATTAAACAAAATTTCAAGTGTACCATTAAATTATAAATCAAATGAAAACGAGAAGTAAAATAACAATGATGAGTGCAGGGCTACTACTCTTTACGTTAATGTCCTGTAACTCAGGTACCGAGCAAAGCAATTCTACAGATAGTAACGCCACGGTGAATACAGAAACACCCGCTCCGAAAGCAGATGCAACGCAAGCTCCTGCGCTGACCGACCCGCAGATAGCATCGGTAGCCGTGACTGCTAACCAGATTGACGTTAACTATGGGAAGATAGCGATGAATAAGTCGTCTAATGCAGACATAAAGAAGTTTGCCGAAACGATGATTAAGGATCACAATGACATTATCAAACAAGCCGTTGATTTGGCTACCAAATTAAATGTAACGCCGGAAAGTAATAGCACGACTCAGAGCTTACTGGATGGTGAAAAGTCAATGACCGATACCCTGAACAGTAAATCCGGCGCTGCATTCGATAAAGCCTATGCTGAGAACGAAGCCGCCTATCACGACGCCGTCGTAAATGCAGTGAAGACGGTATTGATTCCCAATACCAAGAATGCTGAATTGAAAAACTTGCTGGAAAGTGTAGTGCCTTTGCTTGATCATCACCTCGAAATGGCCAAAGAACTCGCCGCCAAATTTCAATAGCATCATAATCGGTCATGATACAGTCAGGATGTAAGAAAGTTTAATCTTAAAATTTTGAAACGGTATATGAAACATTTGATGCGTTTATACGGAATATGGATGGGATGTATTATCCTGTTGCTTAGTTGCAACTCTGGCGCGGGGCCCGCAAATCAGGCAATTACTGCGCCACAGAAAGACACGATTATTATTAAGATGATGGCGTTTCAGCCTGCGGATATCACCGTCAATGCCGGCGATACCATCGTGTGGATTAATGAGGATATCGTAGCGCACGACGTCTCGCATTGGCCGGATAAGTCCTGGCATTCTGATACTCTTCAGCCTCACGATTCCTTCGTTAAGATAATTGAAGACAGTTCAACCTATTTTTGCAGCATACACCCGACAATGAAAGCCCAATTTTCCGTAAAAGAATAGTGGCAGAGCATGTGTAGCCGAATTTGATTATCTCTAATAGAAAGTTCCCGGATTTTATAATTTCAATAATATCCGGGAACTTTGCTTTTGTGACGGCGTGCAAAACATGGATTTGGTAGTACCTGTAAAAATGAAATTATGGCGACGGATGAGATGATTGACGATCTTTCGGTAAATGAAGTGATCACCAGGATTTTGGCGGGCGAAACAGAAAGATATGCGTCCATTGTAAAGGCCTACGATAAATATTTGTATAAGATTGGCAGAACCTATGGCTTTGACCATCAGTCCACGGAGGACGTGATGCAGGAAGTGTTTGTAAAAGTGTACCTGCATCTGAGTGAATTTGAACATAAATCATCGTTTAAGACCTGGATCGTCAAGATCATGCTGCACGAGTGCTACTATAAGAAATACCGTTCAAAATTCAGGAAAGAGACTTATGAAGAGGACGGATTACCGGATGGGGCAGAGCCGGCTTTCACTACCCGCCCCGACAGGCCGGAAGAAGTAATCAGCAAGCATGAACTGAAACACAATTTGGAAGCTGCTATTTTACAGATGCCCGAAGATTATCGGGTGGTGTTCACCATGAGGGAGCTAAACGATATCAGCGTTCACGACACTGCCGCCACCCTGGGACTGACAGAAAACAACGTGAAGGTGCGCCTCAGCCGCGCTAAAAATATGCTTCGTCATGAGCTCGAAAAAATCTATCATCCTGATGAGATTTTCCATTTCCATCTGGTTCATTGTAAACCGATGGTACACAGGGTTATGGAGGCTAAAGATGATCTGCACAGAGAAAAAACTTCGTCATAAACCTGGATAACTGTTTATAAATCCATAAGGTTTGCCTGGAGAGCATTGCGGCGAACCTTGTAGGTTTATGGGCTGAAGAGCAGCACCGCAAGCCTTATTGGCTTGACGGGCACTGCCAAGTTTGGGTTAAATCATCTGCCGCTGTCCGATTCATCTTTTCAAGCCCTCTGCCAGAGGCAACGTGATGAGAATTTTTGTAACATAAGTTACGGTTTTGTGTTTGGTTTCCTTTTTAAATTTGCCGGCTGAACAAAAAAACAGAAACAGGAGAACATGAAAGAAGTCAAATCCCTAACGGAATTAAAAAAAGCAATTACCGGTCAGGAAAAATCTTTTTTATTGCTGTACAAAAGAGGAAGCGATATCAGTGAATGTGCTTTTACCAATATTCAGTCTGCATCCAAAGACGTCAAGGGACTCAATCTGTTATATACTGATGTATTAGCCGTGCGGGATATTCATCCTTATTACCAGATTACAAGCGTACCCACGCTCATTGAATTATCAGACAAGTCTGTCAAAAATCTTTGGAAAGGCTGTCAGGATGCACAGTTCTACAAGGATGTATTTAACGAAACCATCTATTTTCAGGAAGCCAAACAAAAAGGCGAAAGTCAAAAACAGGTTACCGTTTATTCAACCCCAACCTGTACCTGGTGTAATACGCTCAAAACCTATCTCAGAAAAAACAGAATTATGTTTACCGATATTGATATCTCGCGGGATCAGCACACTGCGGATGAGCTGGTAAGGAGAAGCGCGCAGACCGGTGTGCCTCAGACGGAAATTGACGGAGAAATCGTCGTTGGATTTAATAAGGCAAGAATCAATGAATTGCTGTCCATTAAAGGATAAATTAATTAAAATAGTAGGATAATATAGATTAACCGCAAAGTTAATACAGTTCTTTGATAAGTCTAAAAT
>JACFNM010000333.1 GCA_019454915.1 Chitinophagaceae bacterium | reverse complement strand
CGTGGTGGGCAATGCAGTATATTCAACACCTCCCCAGTTGCCGATACCGGTAAGCAATTCAGGGTCAAAGGGAGCTTCCACCTTAAAGAAGAACAGGTTTCTTCCAACCAGATACAAACTAAGCCCTTTAACAAAACCACCATTTCTCAATAAGCCGGAGAAATTATACCCCAGGGTAGCTTCTCTCATCCGGATATTGGTGCCGGAGTAGTTATAAAATTCACCGGAGAAATAACGTTCACCAATTGCCCCGAAATAAGTCTGAGGATCGATGGCTACCGTATTCTTCGTACCATCCTCTCTATAAGCATCAAGGATGATACCGCCTTCGCGACCCCATAATGAAGCCTGTGAATGTCCGTCAGCATCCAGTAATGCCTGAGTACTACTGGTTACTCTTCCACCTTCACGATAGGTAATCAGGAAACTGGCTGAAAATTTTCCAAAATTCAGCGAGTTATTCCAGCCTGCGTTAAAATCCGGATTGTAATTTCCAAGATAGACTGTCTTACCTCCTGTTAATAAAGGTTGGCCGTTATCAGCTACCAGCGGACGTCCCTGTGCATCTCTGCGCCATCCGGTGCCATACATATCACCAAAGCTTTTTCCTTCATCAGCAACTACCATTACTCCTCTCTGGTCTGTAATGATAAAGCGTTTCAGGTCATCAGATAACTTAATAACCTTATTGATATTTTTGCTGAAGTTGATGCTCGAGTTCCATTCAAAATTCGATGAACGTACCGGTGTGAAAAATAAAGTGGCTTCAACTCCGTGGTTATTAATCAGACCCGCGTTGATATATTGGCTGCTAAAGAGAGATTCCGGAGGCGTAGTAATTGTCATCAACTGGTTCTTCGTATCCGTGGTGTAATAGGTGAAGTCAAAACCTATTCTTCTGTTCGCAAACCACCATTCAGCACCTAATTCCCATGATCTCGTTAATTCAGGTTTATAATCCGGGATAGACTTGGTGGACGGAGATGTAATACCGCCACCGGCAGCAACTCCAAAATAGTTTTGCGTTCTATAAGCTCCGCCGCCATTACCCACCTGAGCATAAGAAATCCTTAACTTACCGTAGCTTATCCAGTCGGGCAAAGTAGCCATTTGTGAAATAATTCCTGATAATCCAACAGATGGGTAGAAATAAGACCAGTTTCCTTTAGGCAACGCTGAAGACCAGTCATTTCTGGCTGTCACATCCAGAAACAGGTAATCTTTATAAGAAAGAGTACCCATTCCATAAACTGACTGTACCTGTGGTGACTGCGAAAATCCGCTTGAAAGTAACGGCGTTTTCGCATTACTCAGGAAAAAATAATTCTGTTTAAACAACCCGTTTGCATTAACACTCTGAGAAGTACCTCTTCCCTGCTGTACCGACCCTCCCGCACGAACCACGAGATTAAGATCGGGCGTCAGGTCGCGATTAAATGACAACAAGGCATCCATGTTTGTACTCTGTCGCATATAATCCGATACAATCATATTAGACCCTAATCCATAAGTTGTATAAGTATCGTTATAATACCTTTCATCTACATGTTCCAGCGTTTTATCAATACTTCCTCTGGCCATTAAGTCTAACCAGTCCGTAAACTGATATTTGGCCTGAAACAAACCCAATACCCTGTTCTTGGATTCCACAAAAGGTTCACGCCACATATCCCAATAAGGATTGGATATAATAGATGAGTTCGGTTTCCAATAATTTTGCTTCTCTATCCCGTTGGCGTCATAATAATTGAAGTCTTTCATCATGTCTAATGGAATAGACAGTGGCGCACGATACATAGAAGAAATAGCATACCCGCCTTCACCCGTTTTAGGCATATTATTCACATCCTGCATTATATAAGTTATTTTCGATGTAATGGACAACTTACTGGTTATATCATAATCGATTTTAAAGTCCACGTTGTGCCTGGTCATATCATTATTTCTCAAAATCCCGGTTGATTTCACATTGCCGTATGAGAAAAATGCCCTCATCTTGTCCGTGCCGCCGATAGCCGTAATCGAATTATTAATGTCCAACCCAGTCCTCAGGAATTTAGACAGGTTGTCTGTATGGTTGGTATAGGGTGCCTGTTTATCATTCCACAGCGTAACCATGTGCCCATCAGCTTTGGGGCCATAGCTGTGTTCTGAATTGGGGTTAAATACGCCACCATCTCCCTGTCCATATTCAGATTGATACTTGGGAAGATAAAATGCTTTGTTTGTCATTATACCCCCGTCATATTCTACCTGAACCTTGCCAGATTTACCACTTTTTGTGGTAATAATAATAGCACCATTTTGACCGGCGCTACCGTAAACGGCTGCGGCTGAAGCTCCTTTCAACACCGTCATACTCTCGATATTATCAGGGTTCAGCATGGAAATACCGCCACCGCCGTCGCGACCACCGAAGTCACCGCCGCCAGACTCGCGTCTGCCGGTGTTCAGCGGAACACCATCTATAATATACAGCGGTTCATTACCACCCGTGACCGAACGGATACCCCTTAGTATAACCTTTGATGAACCACCTGGGCCAGTGGCACTTCTGTTGATCACTACACCGGCGATCTTTCCTTCCAGGGAATTAACCACGTTGGTTTCCTTAGCCTTATCAAGATCGGAACTCTTCACTACCTGTGCGGCATAAGTGAGCGACTTTTCGGCTCGGGTAATACCCAAAGCGGTTACCACAACGTTGCTGAGCTCTTCGACATTCGAAACCAGGTTCACATTCACCGTATTCGAAGTAATGGAAATGGTTTGGGTCAGATAACCCTGATAAGAAAAAACAAGCCGGTGATTTCCTGATGGAACATTTATGGAATACTTACCGGTAGCGTCGGTAGTAGTACCTGTAGTGGTGTTTTCTAAAATAATGCTAACTCCCTCTAAGGGAGTTCCGTCAACGCCCGCTGTAACCGTACCGGATACGGTCCTTTGTTGAGCGCTTCCAATAAGGGAGCCTAAAAGCAGTGACAAAACCACTGCAACTTGCAGCAATCTCTTCATGTTGAATAGTTTTAGTTATAAAATGTAATCCTGAATTGAAGATAAATTCTTTTTTTATTAATTCCCAAATGAAATTTTTCACGATTCAATTAAAAATTAATTTTCCTATCCACTCTTCAATAAATTTATAGACGTCTTCGCGGATGCTCTCATTGAGTATTTCATGCCGCATACCGGGATAAAGCCGGATGGTAACATCTCCGAACCCGGCATCCTTCAATTCTTTCACGGTTTGTTTCACCCCTTTCCCAAAATCTCCGATTGGGTCCTGATCACCACTTACAAAAAGAAACGGAAAAGCTTTCGAAATGCTCCCCGCCCAGTTTTTTCCGGTAGCCCGTGTTACGAAGGTCAGTAATGTATAGAACCCGTTGTTCGTAAACGGTACGCCATTTAATGTATCCTCTTTAAAAGACATCCTGTTTTCCCGGTTCACACTCAACCAACTGGTATCATCGGCATCAGGATCTTTTTTGAATTTCGCATTATTCATTTTTCCAAAACCTTCATTGATTAGCCTGCTTCTTCTTTTGGGCCAAAAGGTATTAAGCAGCGCAAAGTAGCATTTAGCTATTCCGGCAATTCCGGATCGCCCGCCGGTACCTACGATAATTGCCCCGGAAAAACGCGCAGCCTCTTCCTGCAATAAGCAACGGGCTATGAAAGAGCCCATGGAATGTCCTAAAACAAAATGCGGAACACCGGGGTATCGTTCCTCAAGTTTCTCCTCCATTTTCAATGCTGCATTCAATACCAGTCTGTCAGGATGCTTATGACCAAAGAATCCCAGCGCCTGCTCATGCCCGGCTGTCTTTCCGTGGCCGGGGTGATCATAGGTTAAAACAGCAAAACCGCTGTTTGCAAGAAACCGGGCAAATTCTGCATATCTGCCGGAATGCTCCTGCATGCCGTGCAGAATGAGTACAGTAGCTTTCGCGCTCCCATCACCTCGAGCAAATAATGTATGGAAAACAGTCAGTTCCGTATCTCCATCCATTTTTTCGTATGATGCTTGTTCAGTCCATCCCATGCGATTTCTTGTATTGAGTTCATTAAGTTACAAAAGAATTCCTTATTCCTGTTTTGTGAAGTATAAGAATTCTTGCTGTTAATACGCATCGCACGGATAGGATGAAATGCCGAAGAGAGGAAAATTGCCTGCCCGTTGACCCCGGAAATCTCTTTCTTCACCACGAGGTCTTCCATTGGGCAATGAGACCCCTGCGCTGTTGTTGCTATCTTTTTACGGAATGCGTTTTCCATTACTTCATGTTAGTTCAATACGATATTAGCCCGGGTCTCGCCCCTCGCTTCTTTTCCACACGGCGAAGGCCAGGACTGGGCGGAATTTCGGTATCTTCTAACCGCTTTCGACAGGTCAGCAATGGTTCACTTGCGTTCAACTCAGTTTTACTCATACCGCACTAACGCTCAGCACCATAGCTTCGACTACAGCACCTTTGTGCGTATTTACTAACTCCATCTGTATCGGCGTTAGTGATGGACCTTCCATCATCTTATACATAGCACTCAAAGA
>JACFNM010000332.1 GCA_019454915.1 Chitinophagaceae bacterium | reverse complement strand
CTGCGGAAGAAATACCATTCGTTTATCCCCCGTGATAGGCAGAAAAAAACAAATGATTAAGTTCAAAGGCACTACTCTGTTTGCCCCCGCCCTTTTCGACTTACTAAACGGCATGAACGAAATAAAGGAATATGTAGCGGAAGTTTATGCTAACGAAATCGGAACAGACGAAATACTATTGCACCTGGCGCCTGCCGCCTATACGGAAGCCTGCGACCATAAAATCAGGTCTTACCTGCAAGCCAAACTCCGTGTTACGCCTCATGTTAAATATGTCTCCATGGAGGAAATCCAACGGCTTCAGTTCCCCGAAAAAGGAAGGAAGGCAATAAAATTTATAGACCGGCGGTGAACAAAATTTGATACATTTACCGATATTTATTTTTTTTTTGTCAGTGAGTGAACTTTAAAATAATCTTCGTGAAATGATAAATGTAGGAGGGAGAACTCTTTCTTTAGAAGACTTTTCTGAAATCATCTATAACGACCAAAAAATCAATCTGAATCCGCAGGCGCTTAGAAAGATGGAGGACAGTTTTGAGTTCCTGAAACAGTTTTCCAGGCAAAAACTCATTTACGGCATTAATACGGGCTTTGGACCCATGGCTCAATATAAGGTGGACGCCGAAAACGCCACCCAGCTACAATACAACCTGATACGCAGTCACTGTTCCGGAAGCGGAAACTATCTTGCGCCGGATTTGGTGAAAGCGCTGATGGTAGCCCGGCTGAACAGCGTGATGCAGGGTCATTCCGGAGTGCATACAGACGTAGCCCATCTCTTACAGCAATTGATCAATCAGAATATCTTACCCTGCATTTACGAGCATGGCGGTGTTGGCGCCAGCGGCGACCTCGTGCAATTAGCCCATCTTGGTCTCGTACTTATCGGAGAAGGGGAAGTGTGGGTAAACGGAAAACTCCGGCCCACGGCTGAAGTCTTTCAGCAATACCATATCACTCCCTTATCCATACATATCCGGGAAGGGCTCGCCATCATCAATGGCACGTCTGCTATGACGGGCATCGGGTTATTGAATATCATACTCGCTAAGAGATTGCTTCAATATGCCGTAATGCTGTCCGCCATGACCAACGAGGTGGTGGAAGCCTACGACGATCATTTCTCGTATGAATTAAACATCGTCAAAAAACACCGCGGGCAGAACAAGGTGGCGGCTATGCTGAGGGACGTACTGAAAGACAGCCGGTTAATCCGCAGTCGGGCGGAATACCTGTATAATCCGGAAAGCATAAAACACGATGTTTTCGAGGACAAGGTGCAGGAGTATTATTCCCTGCGCTGCGTGACCCAGGTGCTGGGTCCCATACTGGACACGATTGAACAGGCCGAAAAAGTAGTAGTAGATGAGCTGAACTCTGTGAATGATAACCCGGTCATAGATTATGAGAATCACAATATCTTTCACGGTGGGAATTTTCACGGCGATTATGTTTCCCTGGAAATGGATAAGCTCAAGACAGCGATTACGCGTTTGTCTATGCTCTCGGAAAGACAACTGAACTATTTGTTGAATAATAAACTGAATGAAAAGTTTCCTCCTTTTGTGAATCTGGGCGTATTGGGTCTGAACTTTGGTATGCAGGGCATGCAGTTTACCGCTACCTCTACGGTTGCCGAAAACCAAACGCTTTCTTTCCCGATGTACGTGCACAGTATCCCCAACAATAACGACAATCAGGATATAGTCAGCATGGGGTGCAATGCCGCCATGATGACCAAAAAAGTAATTGAAAACACATTTGAAGTGCTGGCGATACAAATGGTTACTCTCCTCCAGGCAATTGATTATGCGGGCTGTATAGATAAACTGGCTCCCGCCACAAGAGAAACTTATCATTCCCTGAGAGAAGTCTTTCCCAAATTTATTGACGATACTCCTCCCTACCGGAAATTGGAAAAAGTAGCTTCCTATTTCCGCACACACTCCATATTTGTTTTTGAAACGCAGCCCACAGAACAGGCTGTAGAACACTAAACCGGGTATTTTCAGATAAAGTATTTTTCAGGAAATTTGTAACCGATTGAATAGGATAATTTATTTTTTAACCTGGACTAATTTTTTATAGGTAAGATCAGGGACTCAATTAAATCAATCTCAGATGAAAAGCGCATTAGTTACCGGGGGCTCAAGAGGAATAGGCAGGGCTATCAGCATTAAAATGGCGTCCCTGGATTATTTTGTGCTGATAAATTATCAATCCAACCGGCAGGAAGCCGAAAAAACACTCGCTTTGATCGAAGAAAAAGGCGGGAAGGGAGTAATTCTCCAATTTGACGTCGGTAACCGGGAAGAGGTGAGCAAAGTATTGGGAGGATGGATATCCGTCAATAGCAATCACAAAATCGAAGTGCTGGTCAATAATGCCGGTATCAAAGAGGATGTATTGTTGATGTGGATGAAAAATGAGCAGTGGGATCAGGTTATCAACACCAGCCTCAACGGATTTTTCAATGTCACCAAACTAATCATCCAGGATATGCTGATGCAGAAGTATGGCCGGATCATCAATATCGTTTCTTTATCCGGACTGAAAGGATTGCCGGGGCAAACCAACTATTCTGCGGCAAAGGGAGGTGTGATCGCTGCCACTAAAGCGCTGGCACAGGAAGTAGGCCGGAGAAACATTACCGTAAACGCCATTGCTCCGGGCTTCATCAAAACAGATATGACGGAAGGGCTTGATGAAAAGCAACTTCGTTCGTTGATTCCCGTCAGTCGTTTTGGCGAGCCGGAAGAAGTGGCCCACGCCGTGGCCTTTTTTGCTTCCCCTGAATCTTCCTATATTACGGGCGAAGTATTATCCGTAAATGGTGGTATGTACTCATAAACGGATTTGAAATTCAAAACTTAAGATTGGGAATTTCAGGTTGCAAATCTCAAATTGAATACCATGAATAGTCGAGTAGTTATAACCGGCATGGGGATTTACTCCTGCATAGGCAAGACCCTGGAAGAGGTAAGGGATTCACTCTATACCGGGCGTTCAGGCATAGTGCTGGACCCCGTGAGGAAAGAAATGGGCTACAGATCGGGTCTCACCGGGTACGTGGAAAGACCGGTACTGAAGGGCTTATTGGATCGCCGGTCAAGGATCATGCTGCCCGAACAGGGAGAATATGCTTATATGGCCACCCTGCAGGCGCTGCAACAGGCAGGCATGGATGACGCCTATCTGCACGAGCACGAAGTGGGCATTTTGTATGGTAATGACAGTTCCGCAAAGCCCGTTATCGAAGCCACGGATATTATGCGCGAGAAGAAAGACAATATGCTGATTGGCTCCGCTTCGGTTTTCCAGACGTTGAATTCGACCGTCACGATGAATCTCGCCACTATTTTCAAACTCAAGGGAGTTAATTTTACCATCAGCGCAGCCTGTGCCAGTGGTTCACATGCCATCGGACTGGGATATCATTTCATAAAAACGGGCCTCCAGGACTGTATTATCACCGGTGGCGCCCAGGAAATCAATGAGTATTCCATGGCAACCTTCGACGCCTTATCCGCTTTCTCGGTTCATGAATCCGAACCCCAAAAAGCCTCCCGGCCCTTTGATCGGAGCCGCGACGGACTCATTCCCAGCGGCGGCGGAGCCACCGTTATCCTGGAAAGCCTGGAATCCGCGCAAAAGAGAGGAGCCACGATCCTTGGGGAAGTGATTGGGTATGGCTTCTCTTCAAATGGAGAACATATATCCAATCCCACGGTTTCGGGCCCCGTCCGATCACTGGAAAAGGCGCTGCTGGATGCCGGAATGAACGCCGCTGATATAGATTATATTAATGCACACGCCACCTCCACGCCGGCAGGGGACGCCAGCGAAGCGAAAGCTATATATAGCGTTTTCGGAGACGGCAACGTACCCGTAAGCTCCACGAAATCCATGACGGGGCATGAATGCTGGATGGCCGGAGCCAGCGAAGTCGTTTATTCCATGCTCATGATGCAGCACGGCTTTTTGGCGCCTAATATCAATTTCGAAAATCCGGATGAAGATTCAGCTAAATTGAATATCGTAAAAACTACCACAGAAAAGAATATAAACGTAATTTTGTCTAACTCCTTTGGCTTTGGCGGCACTAATTCGTCATTGGTTATTAGAAAATGGAGCAAATAGTTGTTGAATATGAAACAGAATGAAGCAGCCATCATTGAGAAGATCAACCATTTCCTGTCGGAAGAATTTGAGGTAGAGAAAGACAAAATAACGCCTGGTGGAAATATCAAAGAGGTATTGGAATTAGACAGCCTCGATTATATAGACCTGGTGGTAGTGATTGAAAATAATTTCTCCTTTAAGGTAAAGCCCGAGGATTTTGCAGGGATTACCACTTTCCGCGACTTTTATGATTATGTCATTACCCGTTTAAGTACTAAAGAACCGGCATAATGCCACGCTGGCAGGGAAAATCCAGTGGAACAACAACAGGTTACCGCATATTTGTTTCTGTGCTGAAAAAATTAGGAGTTCGGCCAGCCTATCTTTTATTGCGTTTCGTCAGCCTATACTATTTCCTGTTTGCCTGGAAATCTTCCCGCCATATCCTCTATTATTTCAGAAAAAGAC
>JACFNM010000331.1 GCA_019454915.1 Chitinophagaceae bacterium | reverse complement strand
TGGTCAACTTATATTCCGGCTTTTGAATATTGCACGGATAATGCGGCCATGATTGCCATTACCGGTTATTATAAATTCCTGTCCGGTAATTTTTCAGACTTATCGGCAACGGTAAGTGCGAAAGCCGTATGGTAGCTGTGTTACACTCTCCTATTTCTTCCTGAAAAATATCCGTACCGGCACGCCCGTAAACTTAAAATTGGCCCTGAGTTGATTCTCCAGGTAATTCTTATAGGGTTGTTTGATATCATCCGGATAATTGCAAAAGAAAGCGAAACTCGGAACAACCGTGGGCAGTTGGGTTACATATTTGATCTTGATTTGATTGCCCCGCACTACAGGCGCTTTATAGGCGGCAACAGCTTTTAGCATCACGTCGTTGAGTTGCGAAGTGGGAATTTTTCGTCGCCTGTTTTCAAATACCTGAAGGGCTACTTCAATGACTTTAAATATGCGGAGCTTATAAATAGCGGAAATGAACAGCACCGGCACATCGGTGAACGGAGCCAGGCGCTCCTTCAATTCTTTCTCATATTCCTTTGCCGTATGCGTGGTTTTCTCAATCAGGTCCCATTTGTTCACCAGTACCACTATCCCTTTCCCTTTTCGGACAGCGAGGGAAAAAATATTAATGTCTTGGGCCGTAACGCCCTTTTCGGCATCCAGCAGCAGTAAACACACATCCGCTTCATCCATCGCTTTGATGGCTCGGATAACAGAATAAAATTCCAGGCTCTCCTCTACCCTCTTCTTCTTCCGGATGCCCGCCGTATCAATCAGGATGAATTCTTTCTGAAATAAATTATAGTGCGTGTGGATGGTATCCCTGGTGGTGCCGGCAATATCGCTGACAATCGTTCTTTCTTCGCCCAGCAGCATATTAAGCAAAGAAGACTTACCTACGTTGGGCTGACCGATAATGGCAAATTTTGGCAGTTCTTTTTCCTCTTCTTCAACCACGGTTTCGGGTATGAGTTTTACCAGTTCATCTAACAATTCTCCCGTGCCGCTTCCGCTTATGCTGGAGAGGAAAAAGATGTGGTCAAATCCCATACTGTAAAATTCGGTGGCATCGATCATGCGCTCCGGATTGTCCACCTTATTAACCGCTAAAAACACCGGCTTTGTGGAGTGGCGCAACAGATCTGCCATTGCCTCATCTAATGCCGTTATCCCGGTGGCAGCGTCGCACATAAAAATGACGAGGTTGGCTTCTTCAATAGCAATGCTCACCTGTTTGCGGATTTCTGATTCAAAAATATCCTCACTATCCGGCACAAAGCCGCCGGTATCTATCATATTGAACTTCTTTCCGTTCCATTCCGCCACGCCATATTGCCTGTCGCGCGTAACGCCGCTCAGATTATCTACAATCGCTTTGCGTTCTTCCAGCATGCGATTAAAAAATGTGCTCTTTCCGACGTTTGGTCTGCCCGTTATAGCGACTGTAAAACCCATCATTTATTTTTATAACTGTTTCTAATACCCGTATTCTTTTAAATGCAATTCATTATCCCGCCATTTGGGCCGCACTTTTACAAATAATTCAAGGAAGACTTTACTGCCCAGAAATTGTTCTATATCCTGCCGGGCAGAAGTACCTATCTTTTTAATCATTTTTCCTTTTTCTCCTATGATGATTGCTTTCTGAGATTCCCGGTGTACGATAATTTCAGCGGAAATCTTAATAAGGCTCAGTTTTTCTTTGAATTCTTTTACCAATACCGTAGTGTGATAAGGGATTTCATCCTCAAAAAATTCAAAGATCTTCTCACGGATGATCTCCCCTGCGAAAAAACGGGTCGGTAAATCCGTCAAATCATCCGAATCATAGAAAGGCTCTCCTTCCGGCAGAAAATCCAAAATGGCTTTCAATAATCCGTCAATATTTACTTTTTTAAGCGCCGACACGGCAATAACCCGTTTGCAATAACTCTTCGAACCAAAAAATTCTTTAGCCTTTTTTACTTTTTCCGAATCTCCTCTGTCTATCTTATTTAAAACGACAAATGCGGGTACCTTTAACCGAAGGCTGCTGAAAAGCGTATCAATCTCCCCGGGGTCGTCCTGAATGTCTGCCAGCAGTAATCCCAAATCAGCATCCTCAAGGCTGTTCTTCACCGCACGCATCATCTTTTCATGCAGTTTATATTTAGGTTCTATGATACCGGGTGTGTCTGAAAAAATAACCTGGTAATCCTCGCTGTTCAGGAACCCCTTAATGCGGTGACGGGTCGTTTGTACCTTGGGCGACACAATGGCGAGCTTCTCTCCTATCAATGCGTTCAGCAGCGTACTCTTACCCGCATTCGGCTTACCAAAAATATTTACAAACCCGACTTTCATGAGCATTATCAATCGGGCAAAGGTAATAGAAACAAAAATTGTTTGGCTGATTAAATAGATAACAGTAACTTTGCGCCTCCCTGCGGTTGAACATTAACGGGGAAAGCGAGAGAGAAGAAGTGGAAGTGGCGAAAAATAGATCTTAGTTTATTTACATATCGCGAGGTAGAGCAGCGGTAGCTCGTCGGGCTCATAACCCGAAGGTCGGTGGTTCGATCCCATCCCTCGCAACATCTGAAAGCGTCATTTACTGACGCTTTTTTTGTTACTTTTCGTGTTGTCATAAAACAAAAAGCTAACGCGAAAGAATCTCCCTTAATTCAAGTCAAAAGCAACCCGCTAAAAATGCTTTCCTCCATCCGTTTTTGTGGTTTGCGGTTTTGAAAGTATTTTCGCACATTCATTCGGGTGTGGGAAATGGATATCAGTCATAACCTTTTCCTTCCCGTTCAGTACTTTACTAAACAATCATTATTGATATTATGGCATACGATGTAATTGTTTTAGGCAGCGGCCCCGGCGGGTATCCTGCAGCTATCAGGGCTTCCCAGCTTGGCTTTAAAGTGGCAATTATAGAAAAGGAAAACCTCGGCGGCATTTGCCTTAACTGGGGCTGTATTCCCACTAAAGCGTTGTTAAAGAGCGCACAGGTTTATGAATCCATGAAGCACAGTAAGGATTACGGGCTGGACGCAAAAGAAGTGAGCTGCGACTTTGGCGCCGTAATCAAGCGCAGCCGCGGAGTTGCCGACAAAATGAGTAAAGGTGTGCAGTTTCTGATGCGTAAGAATAAGATTGACGTGATTATGGGTTATGGAAAGCTTAAGGCCAAAGGGCAGATAGAAGTAACGGGAAGTGATGGTAAAACCCAGGTAGTGGAAGGAAAATATATCGTCGTTGCCACAGGAGCACGTTCGCGGCATCTTCCCAGTTTGCCCATTGACGGTAAGAAAATTATCGGTTACCGTGAAGCCATCTCTCTGGGCAGCCAGCCCAGGAGCATGATTGTAGTGGGTAGCGGAGCAATCGGCGTGGAAATCGCCTATTTCTATAATTCCATGGGTACGCAGGTTACTATCGTAGAATTCTTACCGAGGATTGTTCCGGTTGAAGACGAAGAAGTTTCAAAAGAACTGGAAAAACAATTTAAGAAGCAGGGTATCACGGTATATACCAGTAGTGAAGTAACCAGTGTGGATACTGCGGGATCGGGCGTTAAGGCAAAAGTGAAAACGGCTACCGGTGAAATGACGCTGGAAGCCGACATCGTACTAAGCGCTGTAGGGATTGTGGCCAATATTGAAAATATCGGGCTGGAACAATTGGGTATAAAAACAGAAAAGGGTAAAATTACCGTAGATAAATACCAGCAAACGAATGTGGCCGGAATCTACGCAATTGGAGATTGCGCACCCGGACAGGCATTGGCGCATGTTGCCAGTAAAGAGGGAATCGTAGCGGCAGAGCACATCGGTTATAATGAAAAGAAATTCGCTCATCTGCCCGAGCCTTTAGACTATAATAATATCCCGGGCTGTACTTATAGTACACCGGAAATCGCTTCTATAGGATATACCGAAAAAGCGGCCAAGGAAGCCGGATATGAGTTAAAGGTTGGAAAATTCCCGCTGATGGCATCAGGGAAGGCAACCGCAGCAGGGGCTACCGAAGGCTTCATTAAAATGATTTATGATGCTAAATACGGAGAGCTGCTTGGCGCTCATATGATCGGCTACAATGTTACCGAACTCATCGCAGAAGTATCTGTAGCTCGTAAACTGGAAACCACTTACCACGAAATCCTGAATGCCGTACATCCACACCCCACGATGAGTGAAGGCGTGAAGGAAGCTACTGCGGCAGCCTACGGGGAGGCAATAGATATATAAGAACAGGTTACCGCCATAAATAATCGAACGGAGAAGCCACCATCTAGTCATTGTTGATGAATGGCCTTCTCCGTTAAACCGGGATTTTGCAGTTCATCTGCAAAATCTGGGGTAAATGATTTTGGAGTTTCCTGTAGATGAAAGCCATTGTTTATCTTTAATCAATAAATAGCTTATCATGAGAAAATTGCTGGTTTTAGCATTGATTACGGGTATGACACAGATAAATTATGCACAGACCTTAAAACGGGTCGAATACCATGATGGTAACCAGAAATTAATCGGTATGGTTACTTCAAATACGGGAAAACAACTTCCCGGAGTATTGATACTGCCTGCATGGAAAGGAATAGACGAGGAATCGAAAGAAGCGGCTATTGCATTGGCGAAAG
>JACFNM010000330.1 GCA_019454915.1 Chitinophagaceae bacterium | reverse complement strand
ATACTTTGATTAACCGGTACCGCCCCGCATTTCTCATAAACGTATCACCCCGCTTTTCTACAGCTATTGAACTCATTACCAGTCTTTTATCTGTCTTTCTTTTTACCATTATTAAAAAAGAAAATTGATATACAATAACTATCCCGGCTATAAGTTATTGTAAATAGTATCTCTTCCAGGGATACCCATTATAATCCAATATCTGTCAAAAGTGAAGAGGAAGCTTATTCTTGTAGCCCTATGGGCAATTTATACGCAGGGTATTATTGCCGGTGTTTTCACGAAAAGCGGAAGAGACTCCTCTTTTCTTCACTATTATTCTCCGGGAAGTAATCCTTTGGTAACGGATCCTGTCCCTTTTCCTCAACAGGCTCCTATTGGTAACAATACCATTTCCGGCGATGCTTCCATTTGTCAGCACAGCAGCCCCGCCCCTTTAACCGGATCAAGTCCCACAGGAGGAAGTGGCAGTTTCACGTTTCAATGGCAGAGCAGCACTATTTCAGATAAAGCCGGCTTTGCTGATATTGTTAATGCCACGGGCGTAAGCTACGCCCCCGATGCCCTGAGTCAGAGCCATTGGTTCAGAAGAATTGTAAAATCGGGCGACGCGGCCGATACCTCAAACGCCGTGAAGATTACGGTGGATCCAATACCGGATGTCTCCATCCGATACGAACAGTCGCCTTACTGTGGTTCCGGTACGGCAAGTGTAACGCTAAGCGGGATAACAGGAGGTACGTTTAGTTCCTCTCCCGGGTTATCCATAAACGCATCTACCGGCGCAGTTAATCTTTCAGGTAGCACGCCGGGGTCGTATATTGTAAATTATACCTTCACCAGTGGCGCCTGCACCAGCACGGTCACCGGTACTATTGACGTAGGCGACCCAACGCTGGTCATCACTAACCCACTTCCGGTATGCGGCTCTCCTACCGCCGACCTGACGGATACATCTATCACTTCAGGCAGCACCTATGGTTTACTATTTCATTATTTCAAAGACGCTGCGGGTACCATTCCGCTGGAAAATCCGGACCGGGTATCGGTTAGCGACACCTATTATATACAGGGTGTAAGCGCGGGCAACTGCGTAACGCAAATTGCACCCGTAACGGTAGTGCTTAACGACCAGCCGGTGATTACTGCTTCCGACACAATAGTAAGCTGTAAAGGGCAGGCAGTTACACTTACCGCTTCATCACCAGGCAATCAGATCACCTGGCAAAATATTGGTACGGGAGAAACTATTGTGGTGAATCCCACCGGTAATACAATATACAAAGCTATCGCTATCAACGGCGCCGGATGTACAGACACCGCCATTGTTCATGTACAAATACAAGACTTCTCCGTTTCGCTCAAAGCCAACCCCAGCCAGATGCTGGTAGGTTCTCCGGCAACACTGACTACCTCTGCCAATTTCACTTATGAAGTAATAGGATGGCAACCCGAATTGTTATTCAGCAATCAGACCGCCAATACGCAATCTATTATAGTCAGTGATACCACCAGTACTTATTCGGTCATCGCCCGATCTACTCTTGGATGCACAGACACTGCGAGTATCAGAACAAGCGTGGATAATAAAGATTTTTTTATACCGAATGCCTTTACGCCCAATAATGATGGGAAAAATGATCACTTTAAAGTATATGGGTCATCCGTTATTGGTGCAGAAATTCAAATATTCAATCAGTGGGGCATGTTAATCTATGAGACGAAAGATAATCAAACCGGATGGGATGGCACCCATAAGCATGTTCCTCAACCGGTAGGCATGTATGTTTATGTGGTAAAAGTCCGCTTGTCCAACGAGGACACATTCATCCGGAAGGGAACCATAAGACTAATCCGGTAATCATGACTAATTGTGAACAAGGATAAATCCAAGCCAATGAAAAAAATCTACATGAAACTTTTGAGCATCCTGACCGTGGGTATGGCCGGATTCATTTCGCATGGCTTTACACAGGTGGATCCTCATTTTTCCCAATACTTCATTCAGCCGATGATGTTAAATCCCGCATTAACAGGAGCCATAGAAGGCGATTACCGGGTGTCGGCAGTTTGGCGCAGTCAATACGGGAATACCTTTTCCACCAAAGGTATCTCTGCTGAAATGCCTACCAGCAAGAATATTAATTTTGGAGTCAATTTATTAAACCAGTCGTCCAATGACCGGGCCTATAATTATACCCATGCCCATGTAAGCATTGCCTATACGGGTGTCCGGTTCAAAGATCATTACATTACGATGGCGATGCAGGCGGGTGTCTTAAACCGGAATTTCAATTTGAACAGGTTACAGTTTGGCGACCAATGGGTAGCCGGCATCGGTTATGATCCTTCGGCGCACTCTTCAGAGTCATTTCAAAAACCGAATATGTTTGCATTTGATGCCGGAGCAGGATTCGTCTATTACGATGCAACAGCTAATAAGAAAATTAACCTTTTTGGCGGAGCCTCGGCATTTCATATTACCCAACCAAAAGATCCTTTTATCACTTCGGGTGATAAAGAAAAAATGCCGATCCGGTACAGCGTTCACGCAGGTGCACGCCTGATCGTTTCCGATCTTCTCAATATTGTACCGAATATATTATATATGAAGCAGGGATTATCTGAAGAGAAGATGGCAGGCGCTTATGTACAGGTAAATGCAAGCCCCGAAGTAGATCTGATGTTTGGCGCCAATCTTCGCTTTCAGGATGCTATCTCTCCGTTTGCCGGGGTGTACTACAAAGGCATGACCATTGGCATGAGCTACGATACCAATGTATCCACCAAAAACTCTATGGAGATAAACCGCAACAGCGTGGAGCTGTCTCTTTCCTATACCTGGTGGCGTAAAAACAGTATAAAAACAAGACCTTTTTATTGTCCGCGCTTTTAAAGCAAGGCAAAAATATTCCGATTATGTTTAGCAAGAACACCCATCAAATTATTCGTGATAAGATACCCTGTTTCAGAAATGCAGGCACCGTATTGATTTTTCTGTTTTTCGTAACTACCGGAATCGCCCAAACCGATCAGCCCGGCTTCTTTACTAAGGGTGTAGAACTATTCAAACAAAACCACTATTACGAGGCCATTCAATACTTTGAAAAATTTCTTGAGACGGAAATAAAAATTACACCCAGAGCGCAGCCCTTTGCCGTTCAAAAAAAATCTCCGGGCAAATCCAATTTAAACATGCACAATGAGGCCATCTACCTGTTGGCAGAAAGCTACCGGAAGCTGCATAATTATAGTCTTGCTGAAAAATGGTATAAAGAAGCGATGTCCTTTTCACCGAAAGCCTACCCCGCCTGTGCTTATTGGTATGGCGTGTCGTTGAGGGCAAATCAAAAATACGACGAGGCTTACGAAGCCATCAACTCTTTCCGTGAAAGATACCACAAGATGGATGATCTGTTACGCGGAGCCGATATGGAACTGGAAAACCTGAAATTCATCAAAGAACAGATGAAAAAAGAAAAGAATGAGTTCATCGTAAGCCGTAAAGAAATGGCGGTTAATGCCTCTGCTTACGCTTCTTCGGTTTCCGAATCCGGTAGCCTTGTCTATACTACTGCATTTGATGATAAAACCAATGAGCAATATGTAAACCGGATCATGGAATCTTCAGGAGAAAATACCGGGCATCAGGATAAGATAATTTTGCAGCAGGACGCTCCCCGGTTTCATCAGGGAATGGCCAGCATCACACATGATGGAAGGAAAATATTCTTTACGCAATGGACTGTCAACAAAGGAATCACCAGTTCAGCTATCTATACTTCGGATAAAACAGATACAGGCTGGTGTAAGCCTGTCCTCATGCCTGATCCTGTAAACGTAACAGGCTCCAACAGTGCGCAACCATTTATCACCCCGGACGGAAAGTATCTTTTATTTTCTTCCGACCGTGAGGGTGGTGTGGGTAAATATGACATTTGGTATGCAACTTTGGATAGCCAGTACAACACGCTCTTAGTCACTAATGCGGGGAACGTAGTGAATACTACCGGAGACGAGCGCTCTCCCTCCTACCACCAGGTTAGCCGTACGTTGCTGTTTTCAAGCAACGGGCATATAGGCATGGGAGGTTATGATATTTTCTCGGCTAAAGGAGATTTTCTGTTATCTGATTGGGAGAAGCCCTATAATCCTGGTAGTCCCATTAACTCATCACGTGACGACCTGTACTTCATCAGCACGGATGAAGACAATCTCTGGAATAGCGGTTGGTTGAGTTCCGACCGTTCCACGGATTGTTGCCTCGAACTATATTTATTCAAACAGAATAATGCACAACTATTATATGGGACAGTCATAGATTGTGCAAGTAACCAGCCCTTAGCCGGCGTAAGCCTGACGGTGAAGGATAGTAAGAAAAACGGAAGGGTACTAACCAGTGGCAAAACAGACGGTGAAGGAACCTATCAGTTCACATTGCGCAACAGTTCACGCTTTGAGATTGTGGCGGAAAAAGAAGGCTATCATGCGTCCAACAAAACGTATATTATTCATTTTGACGCCGGTACCGACACCATCCAAAACAATATTTGCCTGGCACTCATCAGGCAGGAAGAACCGGAGCAAAAAGATGCCGGCACGGATGAATCCGTCACCCTTGCCAAATTCTCTTTCAACCAGTCTTCTTTGGA
>JACFNM010000329.1 GCA_019454915.1 Chitinophagaceae bacterium | reverse complement strand
CTTGAACTGCTTACTTTGGGTTCGGTGGCAATCAGTTCACCGGTTATCGCCAAAGTAGCTCGCGACAATCATGAAAAGCCGGATATAAAATTCGGACTGGTAACCTATCAATGGGGTAAGGACTGGGATATTCCGACCTTGATTAAAAACCTTACAAAGAGTAAAAACTTAGGTGTTGAATTGAGAGTGGATCATGCGCATGGGGTGGATACTTTTTTAACATCGGCTCAAAGAGAATGCGTCAAAAAACAATTTAAAGACAGCCCCGTGACTTTAGTGGGCTTTGGATCCAATGTACAGTTTGACAGTCCCGTTCCGGGAGTATTGAACCTCAATATCAAGAGAGCTAAAGCGTTGATAGCGCTGGATCACGATATTGGTGGAAGCGGCGTAAAGGTGAAGCCCAACCAGTTCCACAAAGATGTTCCTAAGGAAAAGACGATTGAACAAATCGGAAAATCGTTAAATGAAATCGGAAAATTTGCAGGCGATCTGGGACAGAAAGTAAGACTGGAAGTACACGGCCCCGGAACCCAGGAGTTGCCCAATATAAAGGCCATATTAGATGTGGCCGATAATCCGAATGTAGGCATCTGCTGGAATTGTAATCCGACAGACCTGAACCCCGACTTTCAGACAAATTTCGATCTCGTGAAGAACCGGCTCGGCTCTACGATTCATATCCATGAACTGGATATTCCCGGCTACCCCTATGATTTGCTCTTCAAAAATCTTGTCGGATTGAACTACAACGGATGGTTACTGTTTGAGTGTAGCGCCACCGATCCGGCCGACAAGGTGAAAGCCCTTGATGAACAACGACAGTTGGGGCTGAAAATGCTGAGCCAGCTTCATGTGAAATAATATAGTGTTATGATTCATCTCCTGCTTATCAGTCTCCTGAGCCTGTTATCTCTGAAGCATAATTCAGAGACCCCGCGGCATCCGGTAATAGTGGCTGATACCATTCCCCCGATAGCCTTTACGGAGAAAGCAGATGCCATATCTGCTGCGCTGAACCTTGAGGCGGCGCTGAGGTTCAATACGCTTAAAGTTCCGTCTGATCGGGCAACCTGGGATAAGCATAGACTCGATTTGCGTAACCGGATTTGGAAAGCTGCCGGTGTTGCTATTGATCACAATTTACCCTTGGATTACCGGGAGACGGGAGAGGTAAAGCTGCCGGGGTACACGATCAAAAAGATTTATTTTCAGACGCGTCCGGGAGTATATGCGACGGCCAATCTCTATATCCCTGATGGAGCGGGACCGTTTCCCGGTGTTATAAATATGCACGGACACTGGAGCGAAGGCAAGTTTGCCGAGTCGGTGCAATCCATCGGGCATACCCTGGTGCAGCACGGCTATGTTGTCCTGAGTATAGACGCATGGGGTAGCGGAGAACGCGCGACAACACATGGTGAATTCGAGTATCATGGTTCCAACCTGGGTTCTTCTTTGACGGATTTGGGAGAGACCCTGCTGGGAGCCCAGGTGGTTGATAATATGAGAGGCGTTGATTTACTATGCTCGCTGAGTTACGTTGATAAGGATAAGATCGGCGCCACGGGAGCAAGCGGTGGAGGAAACCAGACCATGTGGCTTTCTGCGATGGATGACCGGATCAAAGCGGGGATGCCGGTAGTAAGTGTGGGGACTTTCCAGTCGTACGTTATGGGGTCAAATTGTGTGTGCGAATCCCTGCCCGGCGGACTAACATTTACAGAAGAATCCGGCGTATTGGCTTTAGTGGCCCCAAGGGCGCTGAAAATAGTGAACGGATTAAAGGATAGCAATAAAGCCTTTTTCCCTTCCGAAATGCTCAGGAGCTATTCCAATGCCAAAATAATTTATAGCCTGTACGGGAAACCCGAAAGCATTTCGTACTCTGTTTTTGATACACCGCACGGGTATTGGCCGGAGATGAGAGAACTGCTTATCGGTTGGCTTAATTTGTATCTCAAAGGAGAGGGCGATGGAAGTCCTGTAAAAGAAAAGTCTTTTACATTGTTGTCTAAGGATGAATTGATGGTTTTCCCCGCCGGAAAGCGTGACCCGCTTGTTATGACAACTGTGGAATATGTTAAACGAAAAGGCAAATCGGAAGTTGACAAGGTCAGTAACTCGAAAAAGATTGATCAGGCGGACAAGCTGAATGTATTGAAATCAATAGCTTCGATTCCGGATGATGAAATAACAAAGGTTCATCAATACGGACAGAAGGACTGGGGAACAGAAGTTCTTTTAGAGACAAAAAATTTGCAGCAGATACCCTTAACGGTGAAACCTGCAATAGGAAAAAATAAGCCTGCGGCGGTCTTATTGTTTACAGATAAAAACGATCCGGCTTATCGAAAGGAGATTATCAACTATTACCTAAAAACGGGTCATACCGTGGTTGTTGCGGACTTGTTCGGATTGGGCGCTAACAGTTCTCCGGTCGCAGACCAGGTAGATGGAAGCCTTCCGCGTTTTCATACCCTGGCGAGGTCTTCTATGTGGCTGGGCCATACGATGCAGGGCGAGTGGAGCAGTGAAATTGGGCTTATTATCCGCTATATCAATCAATATTATTTTCCGTCAACGCTTACGATAGATGCCGGCAGGGAAACAGCCGTTGCCGCATTAATACAGTCTTGTCTGAATAAAAACGTAACGAATGCTGTCTTAAGAACCAGCCCTATAAGCTATATGGTTGATGATCGGCAGGGAATTGATTTTTTTGATATGTCGCGCCATTTTCAGGGGATCATACCCTGGGGTGATATCTCCCTTCTGACAGCTTTGAGTGGTATGGAAAATATAACTTTTCAGAATCCGGTAACCCTTTCGGGGAGAAAAATCTCCGATGCAGAGTGGGAATCGTTCAGGAGTAATGTGATGAAAGAAATGAAAGCGGCGGGTATAACAAAAGGAATGAAAATAGGGAGGGAATGAGAAATGAACTCCAATGTTTGCAGTTAAGGGCGAAAATAATAAATAGGCAAAAGCATACTGATTGCAATCCTTTACCAATGTGCTAAGCGGCTATCACATTGCGATTATCCGTAAACATGATTGCATGGGTTAAACATCCTTATCGTCTACATGGATTGCTTCATGAGGTCGTAAATAACTTTTTTGTCTCCCTCGGCCAGGATAGAATCCCCTTCCACCTGCATAAAGTGGCGTTTGAATTGCATAATGGTTGCCGGGGTATCCTGAACAGAATATCCGATGATTCTGAGTGCGCGGATGGCATCAAAGTCTTCCGGTAATTGGATGGCTGACGTATCGCGATACCATATTCCGAAACCCAGTGATGCCAGGTCTTCCCAGGGAAAAGAAAAATTGGGATCGTTTTTACGTGTAGGTGCAATGTCACCGTGTCCGATAAAATTATTTTGAGGAATGTTGTATCGGGTTTTCAGGGTGTCTAACAGCACCAGCAGGCTGTTAATCTGTTCTTCGGCGAAAGGTTCAAAACCATCGTTATCGAGTCCTATGCCGATGCTGCATGAATTGATATCGCGATTGTTTCCCCAGGAACCTGTCCCCGCATGCCATGCCCTCAGATAATCGTTGAGCATGTGGTGCACGGTACCGTCTTTACAGATTACATAATGCGCACTCACCTGTGTGCGTGGCATGGTAAAGGTTTTCAGTGTCTGTTCGCAACTGTCCTGTGCCGTATGATGGATGATGACAAAATCGGGTTTGCGTAAACCAAAGTTGGTAGTTCCCACCCATGTCTTTTTGTTTCCGTTGAGCGGCTGCCTCATGATTTCCTTGGCCAATTGTTTTACCTGCCTCTTGTACACCTTGTTTGTGGCGGCATACTTATTGGCCTGGCACGAGAAAAATATCAGAAAGAAAAAGAATACCAGAATGCGGTTCATAAGTTTAGGTATTGATTGGCAAATATCTGTAAGAAATTTTATTTTGGAGAGAACGAAAAATGAAATTTTATTTGGAGGAGGAAAGGGAAACGATGGTTTGGTGTTTTTTATTGACACCAAAGACAGGCTTTGATTTCTCCGGTAAAAGAAGCGATACATAAATCTCCACCGACGAATTTTTATCTTTACAGAATGGCAGATGTACATTCCTCCGAAATCCGGAGTAAGAATATGGCGGCAATCAAAGGCGGGGATACAAAGTCGGAGAGCGTTGTGGCATACCGCTGAGGAAGAAAAATTTTATTTGATTTGCACTTCAATGATTTTACTGGTGTCTATGCCCAGAATGTCCACCACCTTCACCATCACTTTGTATTTGCCTGCTTTCTTGTATTCGTAAGCTATGCTGATAAATTCCAGCGCCGGGTTTTTGCGGGTGCGAAAACTTTGCCATTCGTTTTCGAATAGGTAATTGCCTGTCCATTGTTCCACGGTTTCGTCTTCTTCGTTTTTGATTTTGATGATTTCTTTTTTGTCTTCGTAGTTGAAGTCAATAGCCCAATAGTCAATCCAGTCTGACCAGTCTTTGGTGAGGATGGTTTTGGTGATGATGCCGTTTTTGTCTTTCTCTACTTTGATGATTTGTCCGTCTTCAATCACTACTTTACTGCCCGACCGCATGGACTGTTGCAGTTCTTCAATATCGTCCTGGGTGTAGTGGGTTACAAAGTCCGTGAGTTCAATGGTAACGGATTTACCTTTGATTTTTTCTTTGGTGTTCAG
>JACFNM010000328.1 GCA_019454915.1 Chitinophagaceae bacterium | reverse complement strand
TTACCAAACCTGTTGGCAAGATCTGCATGACGGTGGCCGATTCGTCCGCAGCCGATGAGGCTGAATTTTATAGGGTTCATTTATTAGTTAATAATTATAAGAAGGAACTTTTCCAAAGTTTAGAACTTTGGAAAAGTTGATTTAATACAGCTTATTCATCCAATTTCTTATCCTTTCAATCTGCTTTTTATAAGTATTCTCCAGTGCGAAATGAATTCGCTTTTGCTGCAGATCCGGTTTGTTATATTCGTCTATCTTTTTTAGGCGGTTACTAAAAAAAGTTGAAAAGTCCCCGCCACCCTTCTCATCCATTACTACAAGGCCCGTATCTGCAAATCTTGAAACGTAAGGCGAGAAGATGACCTTTCCGGTTGCCAGGTATTCTGTCAGTTTGTGAGAATTCAGCCCTGCATTCACATCCTTTTGTGCATCATACAGAAAAAGAAAAGCATCCATCTCTGTCATTTCAGTCGAAAGTTCTTCAGGTGATTTAATTCCGTGAAGCGTTACATTATAAGAGTTTCTTAGCAAATCAATAAACTGCCTGATTTCTTCGGATGGACTGTCCGTTATCAAGTTGTTTCCCACTACGCCGTCAGGACCCCAGAAATGAAATTCAATTTCAGGATGGCCGGAAATTATTTTCTTGAAAGTCTTTCTGTCAATTCCCGGGCGGACAAGATTGCCGATATAGCCAATTTTTATTTTTCCTTTGGTATTCCTTTCCGGGCCGGCGGAGCGGGCCATCTGTTCAAATGCGGGCGCAAGTCCGTGATGAATCAATAATTGCGGTTTGTTTGCATCTTTAAACCTGTCTAAAATTTCCTGCGAAATACTTACGATTCCGTCACACTGCTTTGCAGCTTCCTGCAAGTTTTCGGGAGCATATAGATCATATACAAAAAGCAGAGTTTTCTTTGCGTTGAATAGTTTCAGATCTGCAATAAAGAATGCATTGAAGCACCATAATTCGTCTATCTCCCCGGTAACTTTCCTGATCTTTCTGATATAATTTTTTTCAATAGCTCTGTATAATGTTCTGCACTTTTCGCGGCTGAATACCCGAAGCGGATTTTCCTTCAGAGAAACAATAGTGAGGTTGGACTCTACTTGTTGTGTATCAAACGTGCTGTTCTTTCTCGGCGGGTTGACGAAAAAAACATTGTTACCCTCTGTTGCCAGTTCCTTTGCAAAATGCATCTTGCTCAGCATCATTTTGCCCCAGGTATCAGGTGAAAGAACCAGGATGGTTTTCATTAATGTTCCGTAGCTAATATATTTGAAAATAACCTCTTAAACCGATCTAAATCGATTACCAGGTCATTATTCACCTTATTTTCGACCAGTTCAGTCTTGTTCAGATCAAAATCACCTTCACTTACAAAATAAGCGTAATCGCCCTTCTTAATATTTGTGATAATCCAATAATAAGGATCAAGATGCTTCGGCTCAATGATATCAATCACTTTTACCCCCTCGGGACTAAATGCCAGGTTGGATAAACCACTTCCATGTACGCCAACCACAAATGATGACTCTGAAAAAACTTGTGCTGTCTCAGCAATAGAATGATCCTCGGCAAAATAGGGTTCGAATCCATATTTCTGAAGAAAATCCAGCAAGTCGTCCTCATTTTTCAATCTTCTTGTATCAGCTTTTTTTCTGCTGATATAGATTCTTCGATTACCTTTTTCCGGCTTTATATCAGGTGCGAATAATTTCTTAAGGTATGCTACTACCCAGGGGGTTACAACGCCCAGCCTTGAAGGAAGTGAAGGGACAATAAGTTTTCGTGCCTTGATATGAAAATGCCAGTTATCATGACAATTTAAAATCTTTTCCTCAGGAATATTTAAACATTTTAATGCTTCCGTCTGGAAAGGAATGCCCATATAGTCAAGGACGAAATAATCTGCCTGCTTTAAGAAACCGCACTGCTCCAATATACCGAACCTGGCTATATTGTCATAAAGCCAGTGGTGAAAATTATACGCCCCCGGAGAGGCAATTACCGCAACTGTTCCATCAATATATCTTGCCCGTGATAATTTAATCTGTCTGAAAACTGAATGTTCTCTGCCAAAAACACCTCCGTACTTTCCAAATTCTCTTGATACATCATTCAGTAATAGATCATCGGGTGTAATAACCGCACCGTTTCTTCCCCATACTCTTCCATTATTGATAACAGCCAAAAATGAATCCGGGTATTGTACCTCCAGTTCATTTTTATAAAGCTGATGGCAACACTCTTCCAGTACCACCGGAGGCTTGTTTGTGAGCTGATGCCCTGGCCATACAACCCGATAGGTTGCTCCATTATTACGGCACCAATCCTCTGTATCGATTAATCCGCCCGGTGTTCCTATTAATTCGGAACTGGTGCCCAGGCTATTTACCAGGCTGATCACCGACTGACGAATAATGGATTTCGGACTGGCCATTTAATAGAGGCATTAAACTCCGGTAACCTTTTTATATAAACCTTCATATTCTACTGCAACATCCTTGAACGTTCGTACGGGAGGAAATTCATTGGCTTCCGCTATTTTTCCAGGATTGTCTATGAGCCATTGCAATTTACTTTTCAAATCGTCCCAGTCGTTCATTTTAAACAACCAGCCGTTTTTTCCTTCCGTAATCTGCTCCCGCGCCCCCATACTGTCCGAAGCAAGCACGGGTACCCTGGCAGCAAAAGCTTCACGGATGACTAAGGGTGACATTTCGTGTATGGTTGACGGCAATGCCAATAAATCATATTCTGCCACAGTTGAAATCACGCGTTCAGGAAGTAAGGCGCCTTTTATCTCTACGTTTGAAAAACGATTCGCCAGGGTTCTGCATTCACTGATATATTTTGAGTCCTCACCGGAAGATCCGTAAATATCCAGATGAATATCTTTCATTTGTCCGGCTACCTGCATCATTTCTTTTACTCCTTTAAAATGAGAAATCCGTCCGATGAAAATCAGGTGCAACGGAGTACGCGGTTCTCTTTTCTTTTCTTCCGGAGAATGATCCGCAAAAATTCCCTGTTCAATAAAACACAGTTTATCTTCCGACATTCCTGCCTTCTTCAAAGCCTCAAAGTACCACCGGGAGATGGTTACTGTTTTATTACAGGTATCCATCAAAGACAGAAAACCCTTTTTCCTTTTTACCACCAACTGAGGAACAGCCAGCGCAGTACCAACGCTTCCCCACCCGGATACATCTGCCCTGATAGTTTTCAATACACTTCCAGCCGCATACAACAAATTCGCGGCGGAGGATTTTATTCCTTTCTGCCTGTAAAAATCAAAAGCCCCTGTTTTGTTATCAAAGATACCGGTGGGATGTTCACCTGCAATATCCATGGAGGTATATCTCGCGAGATGCAGCGTCATCAACACTTTAAATCCTGAATCTTTTGCTGCCTTCACGTGATGCAATGTGATACCGTTACTGCCGGCCAGCTCGTGAAAGTGTACGATATCCGGTTTTTCTTTCCGTATTACTTCAACAAAATTTTTCAGTCCGTCCGGTTTTCTCTTTCCCATTTGCAGAGTGCGATCTACTACAGAAGGCTCTGCGTAGCGGATAACTCTCAATCCTTCATACGTGTATTCCTCGTTATTTGATTTCCTGTAATTGGGGATAATGAATATTATATCGTGACCATTCTCAGCTAATTCTTTGCCGAGATTGAATGCATAGACTTCGGTACCGGCGATATGGGCAGGGAGAAAATTGTTGAGAATGAGGACGATTTTCAGGCTGATTCTTTTTATCTCTTTTCAAAATAAAAATTCCTTTCAGTGCACACCATTTCGTCTTTGATAAAATGATGATCTTTCAATACCTTAAAAATAAAGGTCGTTTGTTCGTCTGACAGGACATCAGGATGCAACTCAAACTGAATTTTCCGTATAGTATGGAAATCTCTGATTGCATTTATGACATCATATTCGTTTCCTTCAATATCCATCACAAGGTAGGTTGGCTGAATCTTTTTGATGGTTTCATTGATATCAAGAACCGGTACCACAATTCTATCTCCTTTTGCAGAGCTGCGTTTCTCAGATGAAGCAAGAAAATCTTTCTGTGCTAAAAATTCTGTCTCATCTTTTTCATCATTGCCAAGAAGGGCAACCTGAAAATGAGGATGGACTTTGTTCTTTTCAAACAGTTGCAGAATCACCGGCTTCATCTGTTCATTAGCTTCAAAAGTATAGACCCTCTCAAACCCGATTTTACGTGCACAAAATGCAGAAATGAAGCCGATACCTGTACCCAGTTCCATAACCACATCAGTATTTTCAAGTTTTGAATTCAGCAATCGTAACTCCTCACATTCATAGGTTCCATTATCAATAAAACGTATGACAGAGTAACCGTAGCGCAAATAAACCGGAATAAAAATTCCTTCGACCTCTTTCCATTTGTTCAGCCTGTACCGGATGTTGTAACGGAACATTCGGCCCCATTTAATGACATGGAATTTTATTGAAAACGACACTCCCGAAAAAAATTTCTTAAATTATTTGTAGTTCTAATACTTCCAGGATTACAGTTTCTGAGCTATGGTAATTGTGTCAAAGGATGCCTGCACCGGATTCTGCAGTAAGGCACGTAACCCTGGTATCCTCCCAACAATATTATTCCATCGTCTTTTCATCATATTTATTCTCAAGTTTTTTCCGGAATCA
>JACFNM010000327.1 GCA_019454915.1 Chitinophagaceae bacterium | reverse complement strand
ATCTGGTTGAATTGTTTTACCAGATCAAGTTTCACCAGTCTTGCACTCGATAATTCGGCATCGGCGATACTCGTATCCACACCTGCTTTAATACCACTGATAGCCAACGCCCTGATGATTCTTTTAATATCGCTGTTTCGTTCAATACTTTGATCCTGTATGCCAACCAATTCTTTCATCAGTACCATACTCAGATACACGTCAATACCGACCTTTTGCAGTTGGTATTTCCGCTGTTCGTAATTCAGCTTTTGCACTTGCAGATCGGAAGACGCTACCCGATTCCGTGCATCGTAAGCTCCGAAATTATAAATTTCCCAATCGAAAGATAATACGCCAAGATCTGTTAATATAGTGTTGGAACGTCCTACTTCTCTCACTTTTGAATTAGATGGCACTAACCCGTTGGAAAAAAAGCCGCCGGGGAGATTATTGTTGGTCCCAATTCCCGCCTGCAGGTTTGCTCTTAAATTGGGCCACCAACTATACCGTGTGGCTTCTAATTTTTGCTGAAAAACATGAGTAACCATTGAATCACTAACCAGTGAGGGCGCATTTTGCTGCAACATGTGTAGAATCTGTGAGAGCCCGATACTTGTCTGCCCCGAGGCTCCAAGGAATAGAAACAAAAGACCAGCACTCAGATAGCCTCTGAATTTTAGAAACATGTAACTCTTTATTGTGAAACGAATAACCGGGTTAACGGGTTTACTTTTGCAAGATGCCGAAAAAAAATAAATAATCGAAGGGTTCTGAACCGAAATAGTGACGAAAGATGTTAAATTTCTGTAAAGGACATCATAAGTATAGTGCTCCACTCCTCTTTGGTGATTAGCGATTCAGCAGGATAGGGTTTCTGTTCTATGGCTTTCTGTCAGCCAACTGGCGGGCTCTCTTTATATGTTGTAATCGCCGTTCTATCTTTTATCATTCATTTACGTGGCATTTCATCATATGTTCTTACCTTAACAGCAAATTTTTCAAACGATGAAACGAAAATTGCAATCTAACGTCAAGAACTCACGCAGAAAATTTTTGCGCAATACGTCGCTTGCGGCTGCAGGCTATTTTATTGTTCCCCGCCATGTATTAGGAAGAGGCTACATCGCTCCGAGTGACAAACTCAACATCGCCGGCATTGGCGCAGGTGGTAAGGGTACGAGCGACTTGACTTCATTTGCCAAAAGTCCGAAGGTAAATATTGTGGCATTGGTGGATGTTGATGACAGACAAGCCGTGAAGTCTCGCGAAAACTTTCCTAAAGCGAAGTATTATAAAGACTTCAGGGAAATGTTGGCGAAAGAAAAAAATAACATTGACGCCTGTTCCATTTCCACGCCCGATCACACACATGCCGTTGCCACAATTGCTGCGATGCAGTTGGGTAAGCACGTGTACACACAAAAACCTTTGACACATGATATTTATGAAGCCCGTATTTTGGCGGAAGCGGCAAAAAAATATAAGGTAGTCACGCAAATGGGTAACCAGGGCGGATCAGGAGATGGCGTAAGAAGAATGAAGGAGTTATACGATGCCGGGTTGATTGGAGATATTGTGGAAGCTCAGGCATGGACCAACCGTCCGATTTGGCCGCAGGGCGTACCTAAACCAACGGGCAATCACCCGGTTCCATCGGAGCTGGATTGGAATCTTTGGTTAGGTACGGCGCCGAAAGAAGAATATAATCCCGCGTATTTACCGTTTAACTGGCGTGGCTGGTGGAATTATGGTACCGGAGCTCTGGGAGATATGGCATGTCATATTATGGACCCGATTTACCGGATTTTACCCATTGATTTCCCCTCTTCTGCTGAATGTAGTATCGCCAATCAATGGACGGGTATGAACCAGGAAGCCAACTATGCAGACAGTTGCCCCGTTGCTTCCATCATCCACCTTGAGTATCCGAGAAAAGATAAAAAAGGAACGCTCAGGGTCTCCTGGTATGACGGAGGACTTCTTCCGCAAAGGCCGGATGAATTGAAGCCCGAAGAAGAATTTGGCAACTGGGATGGCGGTGTTCTGTTTATCGGAACAAAAGGAAAACTACTGGCCGATTGTTATGGCGCCAACCCGAGATTACTACCGCTTTCTAAAAACGAAAGTGCGCAGGCCGTTAAACAGACTATTCCCCGCGTACCCAATGAGGATCACTACCTGCAATGGGTGAACGCATGTATGGAAGGATATGGTAAAGGAGTAACCAGTTCACCTTTCGAGTATGCCGGACCTTTCACGGAAAGTATATTGATGGGAAATCTTGCCATCCGCAGTGCTTTGTATATTGATCCTACTGTTTCAGGCTGGGGTAAAAACAAGTTTACCGGAAGAAAGAAACTGTTGTGGGACGCAAAGAATATGAAGATTACCAACTTTGATGAAGCCAATCAGTTCGTCAAGAGAACCTATCGCGACGGATGGAGTTTAAATCTGTAAAACGAGTCAACGATTATTGGTTGAATCCTGATAGAAAACTTCCGTTTCCGTAATCTATATACGTTTGTTTAGCATACCGCAGGTTCGTGAATCCATGATTCCTGCGGTATTTTTTATTGCCCGCCGAATGCCCATACTAACCCACATTGCAGCTCCCCACCTATAAAAAGTTAAAACTAAGCTAAAGAGCTTGTTCGAGATAGTGAAAATTTATCCCCGAAAGCAGTTTGCTTTACATAAACGATTTTTTGAGGAAGTATTTTTCAAATACCGGCAGGATTTCGCCTTTGCGGGCTTTGTAGTGACACGAAGGGTATTGGATTGTATTTATAGAGTTAGGAGCTTTGCCGTTGATGTATTTTAAATTCTCCCTTCGCAACAACAATGGTCAACTCGATGCCTACTACCGGTTGGTAGAGAGTTACCGTAATGAGACGGGCAGAGTTTGTCATCGTACCATACTCAACCTTGGTTTTATCGGGCAGGAGTATAGCCCGGAACAATTGAATAAAGCAGCCAGATTACTGACACAGCGGTATCAACTAAAACAATCTCTTTTTACTGATGATGACAAAAAAATAATTGATTTTGCAGAATCTTTGTGGCAGAGGATTATTGATGAAAAACGCTTAGACACGGAAGCCTACAGCCCTTCGTCCAGGCAGGTAGATGTGGACAGCCTGAAACATAAGGATGTCAGGGAGATTGGTTCGGAGTGGATGTGCCAGCATGCTTTTGAAGAACTGGGCATAGCAACGGCGCTTTCAGAAGCCGGCTTTACGGGCGAAGAAATCAAACTGGCAACGACCCAAATCATCAGCAGAGCAGTATATCCGGCATCGGAATTAAAAACAGTATCATGGATAAAAGAAAATTCAGCCGTATCTGAACTCACCGGCTACGACCAGGAGAAGTTAACCAAAGACAAACTATACCAAAGTGCCCTTCATCTTTATAAAGTGAAAGACCATTTAGAAAAACATCTGTCGCATAAAACCAACGAACTCTTTGATATCAGTGATAAGATTGTTCTCTTTGACCTGACTAACACCTATTTTGAAGGGCAATACAAGCATAGCAGGATGGCCCGGTTCGGGCGCAGTAAAGAAAAAAGAAACGATGCCCGGCTGATTGTGCTGGCGCTGGTTATCAACATACATGGGTTCATCAAATACTCCTGCATTCACGAAGGCAATCTGGCCGATGTGGACAGCCTGTCTTTTATGATAGACAAGCTCAGCCGTTGTACGGGTGCGGAGCATCCCATTGTTGTTTTGGACGCAGGTATTGCTACAGAAGATAACCTGAAGATGATACGTGCCAAAGGCTACCATTATGTCTGTGTCAGCCGTTCAAAACTAAAGGACTACCAGAGCATACCGGGCAGGCTAACAGTACTGTTGGAAACAAAAAGCAAGAGGCAGGTTCGCCTCAAGGCAGTAACCACCGGCGCTAATCAGACAGACTACTATTTGGAAGTAGCCAGTCAGGACAAGTACGATACCCAGCAGAGCATGCGCAGGCAGTTTGAAGAACGTTTTGAACTGGAACTGGAAAAGATAAACGTATCTCTTAGTCGTAAAGGCGGAGTAAAGAAAACCGATAAAGTAAATCAGCGTATTGGCAGAGCCAAACAAAAATACCCTTCTGTTCAATATTACTACGATATAGAAGTAAAGACTACCGAAGATAAGCTTACGGCAACAGAACTCCTATGGTCAAAGAATGACCAGAAGTATGAGCAGAAGGAAAGTACACTGGGTATTTATTTTCTGAAAACCAGTCTATCACTTGTAGATGAAGTGATGCTCTGGAACATTTATAATACTATCCGTGAGATAGAAAGCTCATTCAGATGTCTGAAAACAGACCTGGACTTAAGACCTATCTACCACAAATCAGACGCAGGAACAATGGCACACCTGCATTTAGGCCTATTGGCTTATTGGTTGGTAAATACCATCCGGTTTAAACTGAAGGCTCATGGTATCAATAGCAACTGGCGCGAAATAGTACGAATAGGTAATACGCAGAAAATCATCACTACCTATGGTACCAACAAAGCCGGAATAGTCATTGGCGTAAGAAAATGTTCTGAACCAATAGAATCTCTGAAAAACATCCAGTCCATTCTGTTAATGAAAAGCCGTCCCTTCGCCAAAAGAACCTGCCTGTTCGGTAGGCAGGAATCTGTAGTACACAAACCGGAACTCAAAAAAACTAAAAACCGCACCCGCAGAGGACTTCCGCCTCCTTAACTGCAATGTGGGCTAA
>JACFNM010000326.1 GCA_019454915.1 Chitinophagaceae bacterium | reverse complement strand
CGGACGTTTGAAGATAGATTTCACCACGTCGAAACCAGACCGCAGCATTGGCAGAATCATTCAAAAGCAGGGTATCATTCTGTAAAAGCGCTTCCTTATATTGTTCGCCCTGCGTGTAAGCGTTCATTAATTGATAGCGTACTCCTAATGAATCAGGGTGAAAGTTTACTTCTTTTTGAAGTTTTTCGATCAAAGCTTTTTCTTCATCAGACATTCCCGGCCGCTTCTCATTACCCGGCTCGCCTGTATTACAGGAAAGAGCCAGCAGGAGAAGAAGCAATCCAGGCGACTTATATACCCGGCTTATCTTCATGGTGCATGTATTTTCCTATTGCCGTGTCATACTTTTCTTTCCATTCACTCATCTCACCCCATGACTTACCATCAACGAATAACTCACTCGCGGTTACATGCCCCAGCTTCTGATAAGGCACACCGCTATCCTTCATCATTCCTTCAAAGCTATTCAGATCTTCGGACTTTACGGAAACAACTACCCTGCTTTGCGCTTCCCCAAACCAGAAAGCATCCGGCCGAACAGACTTATCAGAAGTTACTTCAAAACCCAAATTGCGATTGAATCCGCTTTCACAAAGGGCAACCCACAAGCCGCCTTCGCTCAAATCATGAGCAGACTCTATTAATTTATTGCTTATTAATTTCAGCAAGGTCTGTTGTAAGCGGTACTCTTCTTCGAGACTAAAATAAGGAGTGGGCGAGTATTCAACCTGGTGAAGCTTATGAATATATTCAGATGAGTTAATATCATCCTTTACAGCGCCTAACAGGAAAATAATATCTCCCGCTCTCTTAAAATCCAGCGTCATCTTATGATCAATATTCTCCAGCAAACCTACCATTCCAATAGTGGGTGTCGGATAAACCGCTCCGTCCGGACTTTGGTTATAGAAACTCACATTACCTCCCGTAACCGGTGTATCAAACTTCTTACAGGCTTCAGACATACCCCGGATAGCATAAACAAACTGGTAATATACTTCCGGATCATAAGGATTCCCGAAATTCAGACAATTGGTTACACCCAACGGTACACCGCCACTGCAAACGATATTTCTGGCCGCCTCACTGACGGCGATCATACAGCCCACATAAGGATCGGCAAACACATAACGACTATTACAATCTGTGGTGACCGCCAGTCCTTTTTTTGTACCCTTCACTTTCACAACCGGAGCATCACTGGGTGCGTTCGTATCGGTATTCCCCGTGCCCACCATACTGTCATACTGAGTATAAATCCAGCGTTTTGAAGCTATTCCTGGTATTACGATCACCTTTTCCGCTATCGCCTTCAAATCATCAGGAACGGGAATATCGGACGGATTAAACTGCGCTACCTTTTCCAAATATGCGGGTTTGCTGTAAGCTCTTTCATAAACAGGCGCCCCTCCACCTAATACCAGGCTCTCAGCCGGAACCTCCGCCTCCAATTGCCCGTTCATATAAAATTGTAATATGCCGCCATCCGTCACCACTCCAATTTCAGAACAGGGCAAATCCCACTTCTCAAACACCTTTTTTACATCTGCCTCCCTGCCCTTCTTCACAATCAACAGCATCCTCTCCTGGCTCTCGCTCAATAATAGTTCCCAGGCTTTCATGCCCTCTTGTCGCGTGGGTACTTTTTCAAGGTCAATACGCATACCCACACCGCCCTTAGCGCTGGTTTCCGATGTGGAACAAATAATACCGGCAGCACCCATATCCTGCATACCCACCAAAGCTCCTTTTGGGATCAGCTCCAGGCAAGCCTCCAAAAGTTTTTTCTCCTGAAAAGGGTCACCCACCTGCACGGCGGGCAAATCCTCCACACTACTCTCCGTAATGTCTGCGGAAGCAAAAGCGGCGCCTCCCATTCCATCCTTACCGGTAGCCGACCCCACAATAAAAACGGGATTGCCGGCACCTTCGGCTGTAGCGCTAACGGTTTCGCCCGCCTTCACAATACCCACACTCATTGCATTCACCAGCGGGTTGGTATGATAGCAATCTTCAAAATAAACCTCCCCACCCACTGTAGGCACACCAAAGCAGTTTCCGTAGTGTCCTATCCCATGTACGATACCACTCATCAGATGACGGGTTTTCTCTTCAGCGAGATTTCCAAACCGTAACGAGTTGAGTGCCGCAATCGGCCGCGCACCCATCGTAAATATATCGCGGTGAATACCACCCACACCGGTTGCTGCACCCTGAAAGGGCTCAATGGCTGACGGGTGATTGTGACTCTCTATTTTAAAAACAACACCCCAACCATCGCCAATATCAACCAGTCCTGCATTTTCTTCTCCTGCCTTTACGAGCAACTTCCCCCCTTCCCTTGGAAGAGTCTTCAGCCACTTAATGGAGTTTTTATAGCTGCAATGCTCACTCCACATAACCGAGTAAGAGCTCAATTCGGTGAAATTGGGCGTCCGGCCCAGTATTCTCTTTATCATCTCGAACTCTTCAGGGAGAAGTCCCAATTTCCGGGCAGTATCAACAGTTATTTCCATGAATTATAATATAATATAAAGGAAGCGGCAAAGCTACGAAATGAGTAACAATAAACTATACCGGTCTGTATCGGACTTAAGGAAAGGGAATAACCTGTGAAAAAACTAATCAAAACAGGCCGTCTCCGTCCATTAAAACGGCTTCAGTACCATCAATGCGATCACTATTACAAAAATCACATTTTCCATTCGCTCATAAAAGAAAAGACGCTTTGCTAAAATGTAATACTCAGCAGGTATCGTGTCATCCCCATGTTCCTTCAACATCTTTTTTATGGGTTTTGAACGCGGCGATAAAATGACGGGGCCAAAACCCAGTGCTACAATAAATAAAATAAGACTCGTAACATACCAACCCATGTGGAACAGATAAGGCCGAAGATAACCCATCGTTAACCCCGTAATCAATAACAAGGTGCCTCCTACCATTACAAAATTGTGTAACCGGTTGCGAATCAGGTAAGCATGTCTCAGTTCGGTCATGGTAGTTGCCCGGGTAACAATATATATCATCACGAATCCCGGGCCCATTCCCAAAATGGCTGAAAGAACATGAATCAAGAGAATAATGCTATAGAAAGTCATTCAGTAAATCTGTCTCCATGATTTTTTAATTCCGAAAAAGGTCCGGCTAAAGGTAGTTAATTTGATACTTTTGCTGCCATGTCATTTCCATTCTATAACCCATTTGAAAATATTTTTCTGGATTCGAAAACCTGTTTTCTTACAGGAGTGGATCTTCCCGATGAAAACCACGGGGTTAACATATTCCCGGACTGGATTCTTGACCGCTTTGAATTGCGGGGCAAAACTTTTACCATGATGGATCAGGTCTCCTCCTTTTTGTACGAAGACCTGAAACTGCCCTGTTCTTCCGGGGTAGAAGAAGCATTTGCAAATCTGGAAGAGGATATTCAAAATGTGTTCGCTCTCGGGTATGAGGGAGTCCGAACCGTTGATACCCATAAACTCTTCCTGTGGATGGGTAAAATCGTTTATGGAATTTTATACCACGATCTGTTGATCGAAAAAGAAAGGTTACGAAAACTTGACAAGGAATTTTCGTTGTCGCCCCGTTTGAAAGAACGTTTTTCCTTGTTCCATCTCATGCTACAATCGTTGGTGTCGCCGGTTTCGTTTAAGGGAGTAAAACCCTGGAGCGTTAGTGTGGTACGGCTAAAATATTCCAAAGATATTTTCAACTACCGCGATGACCCCGTCCGGCTCATGTTTTCATTGGGTATGAACGGATTCGGCATTATCGCCTGTTTACAGGACAATGGAATGGTACAACAACACCAGGAAGGCATTTTAAAAAAAATAGGCAACATTGAATTACATCCTATTCAGTTTGAAGAATTGTGCGCCCGTTTTTATTATTCCAATTACCTATTGGCTACCCGACCCCGCTATAACATGGAAGAGGATCACAGCGGTGGTATCACCATTGAAGCTGTTGCAGGGGATAACGGGGAAGAAAATCCGAAGTTTGAAAAATGGGATGAAAAAATGTTTGCCCGGGTATTAGCCGGATACTGGGAGCCCTGGGGATTAAAAATCAATGATATCATCACCGTGCCCAACGATCCGATAAGCTTCCTGATTAATGAATACACGGAGGCATTTATATCGCCTGACACTATTAGGCTCCCGTTTTAGCAGTTTTCCGGCGTGAATCAAACACACACAGGTGCTGAGCCGGATTTAATTCACTCAAGCATTCGCAAGCATAGAAAAAAGGGTATCACGATTATCTTGATACCCCTTTTTGTAAAATATTGATTGGTTATTTAATCTATTTTTATTGTATTAGTGAAGGCCGGAATAAACATGATCTTTTTCTTACTCTTCGCTTCATCAAGTTTGGAGAATTCCGAATTATTGCTGATAAACTCGGGAATCATGGACTTCATTTTACCCACCAGTTTGAAACGATCACCCTGCTTGCATAAATCCGTCAATCCTTCAATATCAACAAGAACGTCTTTGTAGGACCTCGACACCACCTTGGCTATTTTAATTTTCTCGTGATGGGTGGGCAGAGTCTTTTCTTTCTCATTCAATAACTCTTCATATAGCTTTTCGCCCGGACGCAGGCCTGTATACACTATTTTGATGTCCTTGTCAGGGATCAGTCCTGATAATTTAATCATATTGGTTGCCAAATCCACTATCTTAACCGGTTCTCCCATATCAAA
>JACFNM010000325.1 GCA_019454915.1 Chitinophagaceae bacterium | reverse complement strand
TCTCTTCCGGAGTAGAAGCATCATTGCAATATCTCTCCAGAAGATATTTTAAGCGATCATTACTCATCTTAATAACAGGGAGTAGCGAATAAAGGAAAAGTACCAGGGGGCAGTAAAATATTTTTAATTAAATAGCATCGCCAGCAATAGAAGGAAGGGCAACGCCCATTTCCTTAAGTAAGCACGGATAGTTTTTATTGCAGAAGCAAGATGGTTTCTTACTGTATTTTTTGAAATATGCAGGTGGTCGGCAATTTCATGATAACTTAGCCCTTCTTCTTTCCTCAATTCGTAAACCGTCCGTTGTTGTGGAGACAGTTGTCCCAAAGCTTCCTGAACCAGTTGGTTCATTTCATGGGTAGCAACTACTTCTTCGGTAAGATTTTGCTTCCTGGAAATATAATATATAATGTTATCAATAATCTCTTGGTTGCGCGCCGCTTTTCTTAACCGGGTGTACACCGCATTATACGTAATCGTAAACAACCAGGCTTCGGGATCATATATTTCATTCAAACGCGCCCTTGACTGCCAAACAGCGAGGAATACTTCCTGCACAATATCTTCAGCCTCAGTTGGGGATTTCAATATTTTAATGGCTACGCCAAATGCCCTTTCTTTATACGCTTGAAAGATAAACTCAAACATGTTTAAGTCCCCCGCTGAAAGGGCTTGAAACCATGCTTTGATATCCAATTCTTGTTTACCCAGGGAATGCATAGTCATTAATGGAAATACGAACAATTAGTAATGGCAAAATAATTCACACTCTCCATACCTTTTCTGCGTCAGAAACATCTTCAACTACAACACCATCCCTAAGTTAATCTATTCTGATGAATTTCAAAAGTCCAGTCCCCATCTTTTATATTTCCCGCTGAAGATCATACCGTGTTCCATCAACTTCAACGGCTATCCTGATTAAATTCTGACCGGCGATCAAAGTTGAAGTATCCGTGAGTAAACGGCAGTCCGGCGCTTTCGTCCCTTTGTAAGGAATCAGTATAGATACAAAAACAGAAGGCGCCAGGCCTTTATAAAATGCCCTGACAGATGTCCTGCGCTCTCTTTTTCCATATACCCATGAATACCATCCTTCTTCCCTTTCCAGTGTTATCGGGTGTTGCTTACCGTTAACCTGTATAAACAGGTTCACATCACTGAATCCGGTATTGATATTTCTTTTCTCATTGTCTATATGAACGGGACCGGGAGCCATGGGGAAGTGAAGTTCGATATCCCCCTTACTATCTCCAATGGCTTCATCTGCGATTACAAAAAACGGCAGATTACTTTTCTTTCCGGAAAACCATAAAGTCCTCCGATGGATAAACATATCATAGGAATAGTTCTCCACACAAAGAACATCAGCATCTTCGGTTGATGCCCAATAACGATGTTGGCCGGAAACAATCGTATCCTTTCCATTGACAGTAAGCGTAGGATGTACGCGTGTTTGACGATGCCACGCACGGGCATCCGCATCATGACCATAGGTGTAAAATCCACTGTCGGGCATGAGCCAACGTCCATAGGCATATAGTTCAAAAGTACCATTGTCGGGTTGATCGTGCCAGGGGTTAAGCGAAGGTGGAGTGCAATGCACTGCCATATAAACCTGTTCAGGCGTCCAACCGTTTCTCAACGTATAAACTCCCCCACTAACAAAAGCCGCACTTGCGTTTACGGGCAACAGGTCAAGGTTCAAATCAGCCAATGCCTGATACCTGGGTTCCTTAAATCGCCTGCCTGCTTCCGCCAGCGTGTTGTATAACGACCAGGTATTCCGTTCGGGTGAAGAGATGAGGCTTCTGGAAGTATCTCCGAACATCGGGAATCCCAATTCGGGAGTGGACAAACCGAAAATGTGCTCGGCCATTGCTTTCATTCTTTTCTGAAAGTCCGGTGGCATCTCACGGCCCAGATCCCGGACGTATTCATCAATCTTCAATGCATCATGATATACTGCGAGATGGTACCCACCGCACCATTCCCGTTGCACGCCGTCAGTAGTTGTCTGAGCCAATAAATTTTCATGTGAAATTTTTATCGCAATATCCAGCCACTTTTCCTTGTCTTTATACTCCGGAAAAGTCCGGATAACATAGATGAAACCATGCTGCTCAAAAATGGCTTTGTTATGAATCCGGTTCATAGGCATCGCCACGGTTTTTGCCTGGTGATCATAAAGTGAAGCCAGCAGGATAGCTAAAAACCCGGGCGTAAACTGTTTTGCGTGAACAAAGACCGGAAATGCTCTGCAAAGGTTTGTAGCACGAATACCCGTTTGAATATCTAACCAGGGATATCCATGCCATCCGTATACCGGATGATCCACGGAAACAGACTTTTCCAGAGGATGTTTATTAATCCAGTCTACGGTCAGGTCAACGAAGGCTTTGGCATACTTTTCATCTCCGGTATTGATATAAGCATCAGAGAGATCGTTCGCCCAGTAGAAGCGGTACATAGCTGCCACCCACTCAATGTCTCCGGCAGGATCGGCTGCCCAGTTGATATCAGCTCCATAATCTGCCGATGAATAGGGTCCCCATTGGAAAATATGATTACAAATATTATTTGCCCTCCGGATTGTTACATTGATATCTTCTTTTGCACTTTGTGGCGATTCCGAAGATTTCGCTTTGGGATAGCGGTTTCGATAATACTTCAGCAATTCCTTAAGTGCCGCCTCACTTCCTTTTCGTTCGAGCATTCTTTTCACAGAAGCCAATTCAGGGAGTTCCAGGTTTAATACTGAAAATATTTCCGAAGGCAACAAGGAAGTCAGCGCAGGATCATCTTCTGTAAAGGTGCTCTCCGATGCAGCCTGAGTCTTGGAACCGATAGCAAGGACGGAGGCATTACTCAATGCCAGGCTGGATACGGTCAACCCACCGATAGAGAGAAATTTCCTTCTGTTCAGAAAATTCTTAGAGTGCTTACTATTTTCCATGAATTAAATTTACTCTTTTTTATATCCAGGTTCCTCCAATGTTAAAGCGAAAAACCTAAAGCCCTTTTCCGGGTATGGGGGTAATCTGAATAAAATCCATCAGTCCACAAAATCCAATTCTCCCCATTTACGAATCCAAATTACCAGGAAACTATAGATCATTTAATTATGGGATGATCTTATTCTGAACTTTGAAGTATTACCTATGCTACCTTCTCCTTCGGATACAAATAGGAACAGATATAAATAGTAATCACGGCAAGCGGAAAAGATATCAGCGCCGGATTTTCCAAATGATGAATTGCGCCTGCCGGATCCAGTCCATAACGATCCCACATGGTGGGTGATGTCAGGATTATAGCCAGTGAGGATACGATACCCACCACAATGGAATAGGCAATAGCCTTTGCTGAAGTTTTTTTCCAGAAAAGGAGAAACAGAATCGCAGGGAGATTAGCTGAAGCGGCAATGGCGAATGCCCAGCCTACCAGAAAAGAAACATTCACACCTTTAAAAGCCATTCCCAATAAAATGGATAATAAACCTACTGAAAGAGCCGCTACTTTTCCTACATAGACTTTAGAGTTATCGTTTAAATCCTTCTTCAAATACACATCAATAAAGTCGTGTGCAATGGCTCCTGATGCCGCCACAATTAATCCCGAGACAGTACCTAAAATAGTCGCAAAAGCAACAGCAGATATAGCAGAAAAAAGTACAGCACCTATCGCCCTCGCCAATAACGGAGCTGCCATATTACTTGATTCAACATCCATCGAACCATTAACGGCAGCGCCCAGGCCCATATATAAGGTAAGAACGTAAAATGCACCAATGGCAGCTATGGCAAGAATGGTTGACTTGCGTGCATCTTTTGGCGATCTTACCGTGTAATAGCGGATAAGGATATGAGGCAGGGCCGCGGTTCCAAGGAACAACGCCAACATCAGGGATATAAAATCCAGGCGGCTCCAGAGGCTCGAACCTTTACCTATCTTATATTTCAATCCTGGAAGCATGAAACTCTTCCCCGGAGTGGGTTGTTGATAAAACAGCGATACGGATTCGCCGTCATGTTGAAACTTCGCATTTGCAAACCGAACTAAAGTGCTTTTTTCAATCGTTGATAAATACTCAACAGGTCCCAGAGGTCCGGTCGCCTCAAACTCCTTTCCATCCTTTACAATTTTACTCAAATGCCCCACCTGGTAAAAATTTCCATTTGACTGGGGTTCTCCGTTGTAAAGCACTTTACCCTCCTTGTCATGAGTAATGGACAAAGCTTCCTTTAATACATAACCCTCCTGGTTATCTTTTACAAGGTCGAACCATCTGACAATACCATCTTTTTTAAGCTGAACAAATTCTTTTCCCTTAACGGGTACCTGGGCAAGTAATTCCCAACCATCCACCGAAGCAACCTGTTGATCATTCATCTGCGGTATGAGCGCCATAAAAGAGTGATACTTCTGATCCTTCTGATCGGGATGGAGGGTTAATCCGTTTTTCAGAATATAGACTGTCAAAATCGTAGATAAGACGATAAGTAATCCGCCCTTAAGAAACTGTACATAAGTAGTAGATGCCATCCCCGCAGTAGCTACAATAATAATTACAATCGCGCCTACTAACAGAACTCCTACCCAGTGAGGCAGACCCATCAGCGGTGTAACCAAATCTCCGGCGCCCACCATCTGCGGAATTAAATAGAAAATGGAGATAATTAACGTACTGATAGAAGCGGTTAATGTAATGGCTCTTGAATTGTA
>JACFNM010000324.1 GCA_019454915.1 Chitinophagaceae bacterium | reverse complement strand
AACAAAGCAACAATCCAGCCGGCTAAAAACCCAATCGCATACAAAAAGCCATCAAATCCGGAAATAGCAATCATTCCGCAAATACCAAGGAAAGAAGCGGCGGACAAATAATCTCCGGCAAAGGCTATTCCATTCACCGACCAATGTATTTGCCCTCCGGCCGCATAGTATTTTGAAGCTGATTTTGTTTTTCTCCCGAGGTAAAAGGACAGCCCGATTACCAGCGCTACAAACAATATGAAAAATACCAGCGCAATGTAGGATACTCCGTAAATCATAATGCACCACCCTCCTTTTTGCCCGGCTCGGCTTCGTAACGGTTGCAATAATAATTATACAAGACCCCCAAAAGGATCGCAAAAATTATCAACCCGAAACCATAAAAAACGGCCAGGTTAATTCCCCGGAAAACTTCAACGGCCAATAACTCATAGTTGAGCACGCCAATGGCTACAAAGCCTGCATAAACAAACAAATAAATGAAAAAGAATCGGATACCGAGTTTGGCTTTTTTTTCCGAAACATACTCAGGTTCCTGTTCAGATAATACGTTCTGGTGCATGTGTGTGAAGTAAAATTAAAGTTTGAAATGAACCGAAGACTCCCTCAAAAAATTCGCTTACAAGGAGTGAATATAGCCATTTTTGCTTTACAATGTATTCCTGGTTTTAGTTATTTTCTCAGAAATATATTGCAAAACAAATCCGTCACGTGAGACACACAGCAATTATTATTATCCGAATATTACCTTCTGAAATACGCTATCTACCTGCCGGCAATCTTCTTCAGGAACTTTACTCCATCCACGGCAATGCTCTCGCGCGACGGTTCAAGGTCTCTCCAAATACAAGCGGCGCGCGCTATAATTTCTATTGCCGGCGTAAAGGACTCAATCACTACGTCGCCCTTATAATTTATTTGTTGAAGGGCATCAAAAATAGTTGTCCAGTTGATCTGACCATTCCCCGGCGTTCCCCTGTCGCTTCCGCTGGCATGAAAATGCCCTAATTTGTCACCCGCTTTTATAATGGCTTTCGCAGAACTCTTCTCTTCAATATTCATATGAAAAGTATCCAGGTGCACAAATAGCGCCGCTTCGTTTACGTCGTGTATCATTTGCAGTGCCTGATCGCAGGTATTGATGAAATCCGTTTCAAAGCGGTTCAACGGTTCAATGGCTAATTTAACGCCCAGGCTACCTGCATGGGCTGCCAGCGTACGTAAATGCTTCACCACCATTTCCCACTGTCTCTTATACTCGTCAGGTGGTGTTAATCCTGATCTGCCTACTTCTGAATATAAAGGCCCTATCAAGGTTGGATGGCCCAACACCGGTGATATATCCACTATCCCCTTCAAATAATCCATGGCGCCCTTCTGAGCTTCCTCCGTACCGCGAAAGTCTCTCCCGCCGCCCATAGCGGCGCAAATGGAACCGCAAACCAGTCCGTTATCATCTAATGCTTTTTTTACGATAACCGGATCTATATGAGACGCATCTTCCAGCGCAATTTCAACAGTGTCAAATCCCCATTTCTTAAACTGCGGAAACAAAGAAATACTCTCCGTAGTAAAAGGAGAGGTAAACAAAAACGTATTAATACCGAATCTCATGACTCAATTTTTTTATGGTAAACATTGTTTGTAAATATAAGCACTCTGCATGGCTTCGCAAGCAGCGACTGTGTCAAATTTTCATTTTTACACAATCCCCGTTAGATAATATAGTCCGATAATCAGAAAAACAACAACGGTCTTTATAATGGTCATGGCAAAAATATCTATATAAGATTCCCGGTGTGTAAGTCCCGTGATGGCCAGAAGTGTTATCACCGCCCCATTGTGCGGCAGGGTGTCCATGCCTCCGCTTGCCATGGACGCCACTCTGTGTAATACTTCATTGGGTATTCCATGCCGTGCAGCCTGTTCAATATAAGTATCGCTCATAGCAGCCAATGCGATGCTCATGCCGCCGGAAGCGGATCCCGTTACCCCCGCAAGTGTAGTGGTGGTAACCGCTTCGTTGATCAATGGGTCGCTGATGGCATGCGCCAGTCCCTTGTTAATTTGCTTAAACCCGGGCAATGCCGCAATAACGCTTCCATATCCATATTCAGAAGCAGTGTTCAGCGTAGCAAGCATAGCGCCGCCTATAGATTCCTGGGTTCCTTTTCGAAAACTCTTTTGAATCGTTTTAAAAGAACTGAAAATAACCGCTGCAATACCTACGATCAAAGCGCCGGACACCGCCCACACCGCCGCCAACTTAGGCACTTCAAGAGGCGGTATATCGGCAAGGCCAATCGCCGCAAAATCAAAACGACGCTCAGACAGGTTCAGAATCACCAACGTGAATACTTTATTACATACCCCTACCAGTAATAACGGCAAAAACGCAACGGCAACCGGAGCTAAAATTCCCTCTCCGCTACCCGCCTGAATCAATCGTCCGGGCTTGTCTCCCGAATGAATCCCTGAAGCATACCCCTGTCTCTTCTTCATTGCCGCTTTTCGCCTCCACTCCAGATAAAACATACCGCATGTAAATACCAGCACGCTGCCAATCAGCCCCAGCCAGGGGGCTGCCCAGGTGGTGGTATTAAAAAAAGTAGTCGGAATAATATTCTGTATCTGCGGTGTGCCCGGTAACGCATCCATGGTAAAGGTGAAAGCGCCCAACGCAATGGTTGCCGGAATTAACCGCTTCGGGATATCGGCTAACCGGAACAATTCAACCGCAAAAGGATATATGGCAAAGGCCACGACAAAAAGCGAAACTCCTCCATAAGTAAGCAAAGCACAGATCAGCACAATGGTCAGCATCGCTCTTTTCTCGCCTATCAGGCGCACAATGAAATAAGCGATTGATCGCGCAAAGCCGGATATTTCTATCAACTTGCCAAAAATGGCGCCTAAGAGAAAAACCGGAAAATACAACTTCACAAAACCCGCCAGTTTCTCCATAAAAATCCCGGAAAAGAAAACAGGCACCAGGTTTGGGTTTGTAAATGCCACAGCCAGCATCGCAGCTACCGGGGCAAAGAGTATTACGCTAAATCCGCGATAGGCAACCAGCATCAGAAAAGCCAGTGACAGCAGGATGACAAAAATATCCATACAAAAAATTTGAGAACCTCTGCCTCAACCACGGGTTAACCCCTGTCGCTTCGGGCAGGATTATCTCTCCTGCAGAAAAACATGAACTCCTTTCTTATTGGAAACAACTACATCCGGTAATCCGTCTCCGTTGATATCTTCCACCACCAGGTTCAAGCCCGAACCGGAATCGTCATCTATCAAATGCCTTGTCCAGGAAGGCGACTTTCCCGGTTTATATTCAAACCAGTATAACACGGCGGGTTCATGAGCGCCGGGATCACCACCGTTGTGGGCGTAGTATCTCTTCCCGGTAACCAAATCAGGATGTCCATCACCATTCACATCTGACAGGGCGAGGCTGTGGCTCTGAGAAAAACTTGAATCAATTAAATGATGGATAAACGAAATTGTCCCATTCGCCTCTTTCTTTTGTTCGTGCCACCAGATGCCGTATTTGTGAGCCGAAGAACTAATAAAATCAGCTAACCCATCCTTATTCAGATCCATGACATACATCTGCGCACACTCTTCTCCCAAATCTGCCGGATTGAATTTCCATCGCGGCTGCGCCGGATCCGCCGGACCTTCCCACCACCCCTGATGGATAAGTACATCTTTCTTACCGTCGCCATTAATATCGGCATAGCCAAGCCCGTGGGTGTACTGATGCGTACCGGGGATGGCTCTTCTATCATCTATAACCGTTACCTTCCAGTCTATACTTTCTTTTTCTGAGGGTGACTTTAACCAGATGATTTGTTTTTTTTCTGAATCGTTACAAACAATATCCATCCGGCCATCTCCATCCACATCCACAAACAGAGGAGACTCATTCCCCACGGACGGATAAATGGTGTGCATGGGCCAATGTCCCGGTTTGTTTTGCGGGTTTTCATGCCATACCGCCGCTTTCCCCGGCCAATCAATCCGTACCTGGTCAATCCATCCGTCCTGGTTGACGTCCATACTAAAATTCAGAAACGAATTACTATAACCCACACCCACTACATATTTTTCGGGTTCTGCGATTTCATGCTTCACCCAGTCAGGCGCCTCAAACCAATACGCCCCAGCAATGACATCTATCTTACCGTCCTTATTCACATCACCAATCGCCGCTCCTTCGCTGATAAAATCATTAGTCAGGACTATCTTTTTAAACTTGATACCTGCTGATTTCCTGGTCTTGTTCTGCGTATTACACGCTGTAATCCATAAAACCGAGACAAAACCAATCATGAATATTTTAATCAACCCTATTTTCATATTTTTTATTTTAAAAATCCCCGGAAACTAAAATAAGCCGTTTATCTCACCCGCCCATCCTGCACCACCTTGTATGTGATAACATTCCTCTCAAAAACGAATATTAAGCTATTCTATATATTGCTATTATTCCCACACTCTCACATTCTCACGTTAATTATTGTTTCACGCAACGGCGCAAAGGCGCAAAGGATAACACCCCTCAATCTCAACCCTTTTCTCGCATTTCTCCGCGGACCTTCGGTACCGACCGCTTTCGCCCTCACATTTCTCACATTTCTCACACTCTCACATTTCTCACATTCTCACATTTTCAAATTTTCAAATTTTCAAATTAAATCTCCCCTTTCTTCATTTGCTCCAC
>JACFNM010000323.1:1035-4741 GCA_019454915.1 Chitinophagaceae bacterium | reverse complement strand
TGAAGAACGCGTATGCTTATTTTGGCAGGCGCCCTACGATTGAAGACAGCACTCAGTATATCACCGCAGACCAGATTGTTTTTGATAAGAATACCGGCTTGGGACGTGCACAGGGCAACTTTGTTTATATTGACACACTTCAGGGAATTACCCTTCATGCTGATAACAGTGATTTTAACAGGGATACCAAAGTGGTATTGGCTACCGGGAGGCCGCTTATGATTATCAAGCAGGAGAGCGATTCCATTTACGTTACGGGAGACTCTCTGTATTCGGGAGTCCGGGCTGATACGATTTATGCGGTGGACAGCACCCGGATGATACCCGACTCTCTGAATGAGCAGGTAGTTATCCAACCGCCGGCAGACACTACAAAAAATCCGGCGCCCGTTGCTCAAAGCCCCGTTAAAGAGAAAATAAGAAAAGATCGGCTTCCCAACCTGGATACATCTGTAAAAGACCTGGCGGATTCCCTACATATGAAGACCCTGGTGGAAACGATTCCTCAACTTGAGCAATCGGCAGATTCGGTTCAGGCAAGGACCATTGACAGAATTGACAGCGTACGCTTTTTTCAGGCATTTCATCACGTCAGAATATTCTCTGATTCCATGCAATCCATTTGTGACAGCATGTATTTCTCAGGTAGGGATTCGGTATTCCGGTTGTTTCAAAACCCGATTGTATGGGCGAAGGATAGTCAACTGACCGGCGACACGATTTATCTCTATACAAAAAATAAAAAGCCTCATCATATTGAAGTATTAGAGAACGCTTTCAGTATCAGCAGGAGTAATGATAGTTTTTATAATCAATTGAAGGGAAATACTATTAACGGTTTTTTTAAGGATGGAGATATTGAACATGTTGTTGCTAAGGGAAGTGCGGAAAGTCTCTACTATTTACAGGATGATGACAGCGCCTATACCGGCGCCAACTATGCGGAAGCCGATCTGATTACCCTATATTTTCAAAAGAAGGCAATAGATAAGATCACCTGGGAATTTCAGGTGAAAGGCGGGTTTTATCCGGTATCTGAAGTGCCAGATGATAAGCGACGGTTCAGGAACTTCAGATGGGAAGAAGCAAAACGTCCCAAGTCCAGGGAAGAATTGCTGGAGTGATGATGACCAACAAATTGAAAACCTGCTTGTATTATTTCAGCGCTTCTATAATCTTACCGAATTCGGCTGCAAGTAAAGAAGCTCCTCCTACCAGCCCGCCATCCACGTCCGGCTGGGAGAAAAGTTCTTTAGCATTGCTTCCTTTCACGCTTCCTCCATATAAGATAGGAATATTATCGGCCACTTCATTTCCATACCGCTTAGCCAGTACGTTGCGCAGATGTGCGTGCATTTCCTGCGCCTGCGCGGCAGTGGCTGTTTTTCCGGTACCTATTGCCCAGATGGGTTCATAAGCGATAACAAGCCTTGTAATTTGGTCGTTTGACAGGTGAAACAGGCTCTCTTCTAATTGTTTTTCAACGTAGGCATTCTGACTATCGGATCCCCTTACCGGTAAAGGCTCTCCGCAACAGAACAGGGGAATCAATTCATTATCCAGGACGATATTTACTTTTTCAGCCAGCATAGTGTTCGACTCATTAAAATATTCCCGTCTTTCCGAATGTCCCAGCACCACGTATGCCGCACCTACCGAACGGATCATATCTACAGAGGTCTCGCCGGTATAGGCGCCACTTTTTTTGGTATAACAATTCTGTGCGGCAATGTGATAATTGGCGTTACCGGAAATTTTGGTTCCTGCCATTTGTAAATAAGGAAAGGGCACGGCGAAAATTACTTTTTGGTGGCTCTTCAACTGTTGGGGTCCACTCAGAATATCATCCAGTAACTTTGATGCCTCTTCAAGCGTTAAATTCATTTTCCAGTTTGCCGCAGCTATTTGTTGTCTCATGGTTCAATTTGGTTATATAGGTGTTCTAAAATTTGTATTTCTGCTTTACTAATATGTTGATTCCTTAACTTTTTCCAGTTCTCGATGTGCTCTAACGCTTTGTCCAGCCTGTAACATTCCGAATATCCCCAGGTGAAATCGGGAATTTGTTTGGGCGTCAAACCTACACCAAAAATATTGGAAGAGATGCCTGCAAAAGTACCCGTATTAAAAGAAGTATTAATGGCGCTGCGGCTATAATCTCCCAAAAAAAGCCCGCACTTTAAACCAATGGGCAAATTTTCCCCGTTCGCCATACTCGCGTATATCGTTCCCGCATCATTACGCAGGTTAGAATTAGATGTTCCGGATCCGAGGTTACACCACTCTCCCACCACCGAATCACCGAGGTACCCGTCGTGTGCTTTATTGCTATACCCTGAAAATACAGTATTCTTGATTTCACCCCCCGCTGAACAAAAGGGTCCGATGGTGGTGGCGCCATAAACTTTTGCACCCATCTTCAGCACACTACCTTCCATGATAGCAAATGGACCCTGTATCATACATCCATCCATGATGACGGAGTCTTTTGCTATATATACCGGGCCTTCGGTAGCATCTATGTAACAATGACCCGTGTTTGCACCTTCTTCTATAAAAATGTTTTGGGGAGATTTCCAGTCTGATGATGCCGGTATCGAACGCTTTTTCTTTTTTGATTGGATGATTTGAAAATCTTTTCGGATGAGTTCGCCGTTCAATTGGAAAATATGCCAGGGGAATAAAATTTTTACCAGGGGCGCCTCATAATCAAATACTGCTTTGTATTCACCGGGATGGAAAGATTGCGGACTGAGAGTTTTATCGCCACTCAAAACACCTGCTACCAATTCACCGTCTTTTAAGATTGCTTCATCTTCCTTAAGATTGAAAACCCTGGCGGCTAAATCTTCGTTCGCTATAAAGCCTGAGTTGATAAGCAGGTACCGATCGGCAGGTAACAGAGGATATTTTGCCTGTAAATATGGGACCGTCCATATCTGAACCGACTCTCCGGTTAACATCTTCCACCGTTCCTTACCCGTAAATATCCCTGCGCGTACTTCCGCTACCGCCCTCGTCTTCGTGAAGGGGAATAGTAAATTCCTTTGCGGCGGATCGAATAATACAACAGACATCATTATATGCCGGAGCTTTCCATTTTCCAAATATAAAAATCCCCCCGTTTTACAGGGGGGACCTTACTATTTCAGACGAAGAAATTATTTCTTACCGTATTTTTTATTAAACTTATCAATACGTCCTGCGGTGTCAACCAACACTTTCTGCCCGGTATAGAAAGGATGAGAAGTATTGGATATTTCCAGTTTGATTAAAGGATATTCGTTACCGTCTTCCCATTTGATGGTTTCTTTGGAACCGGCTGTGGACCGGGTGAGAAAGGAAGTGCCATTACTCATATCCTTGAAGACGACAAACCTGTAATTCTGCGGATGGATACCTTGTTTCATGATTATGAATGTTTTAAGGTGGCACGGATTTGGCCGTGCCGTTAAAAAGATGTGCAAAGGTAGCGCCGTACGGCGAAAAATCAAAAATTATATCTTTTTATGTCGTCTCGCTGCCCGCAGGTTAAGCACTTCCACAAAAACGGAGAAAGCCATCGCAAAATAGATGTATCCTTTGGGAATGTGCTGGTCGAGGCCCTCGGCGATGAGAGAAATTCCGATTAACAAAAGGAAAGATAGTGCCAGCATCTTAAGGGTAGGATGATCATTAACAAATCCACTGACCTGTTCCGACGATA
>JACFNM010000323.1:0-1025 GCA_019454915.1 Chitinophagaceae bacterium | reverse complement strand
ACCGCTATGATTACCGCCGCCACCATCACTTCTATATGTTCTGCCATCCCCACTGCGGTAATGACGGAATCCAGGGAGAATACGATATCTAAAAGAATGATTTCGATGATCACCCGGCTCAGGGAAATTTTCTTAGGCGTTTTGATAAGGTGTTCTTTTCCCGACCCTTCTACCCTTTCATGAATCTCACTGGTGCTCTTATAGATTTAGAACAAGCCCCCCATGATAAGGATCAGGTCACGCCCTGATATCTCCAGCTTTTGAAAAGTTTCGGGATCGGAAACATTAAACCAGTCTCCTACACTGAATAGCGTGGCCGTGAGCTTCATGATCCAGTTAATGGATAGCAACAGGAGAATCCTGGTAATCATCGCCAGCAGTAATCCTATCTTTCTGGCTTTCTTTTGCTGATGGGAAGGAAGCTTACTGGAAATGATAGAGATAAAGACGATGTTATCAATCCCCAGAACAATCTCTAAAATGCTCAGCGTAAGCAGCGCAATCCACGCTTCAGGACTGGTTATCCATTCCATAAATTAATAAATGTTTGTCAAAAATAATTACATGAGGGAGATTTCAAAAATATTTAATCCAACCCGTTTCTTCACGCCGATCCATTTTAGGATATTATCCGCTGACCGGATAATACCGAAATCAATATTCATTTTTTTCGCGTAGGTTTGTCCGCAGACGGTTTAGCCGATTTTCAGGCTACTATTAATTTATTAGAATATATGGACTTATCTACGCTTACCGCTATCTCGCCTGTTGACGGCAGATATAGGAGTCAGTTGGAGCATTTAGACCTTTATTTTTCCGAATATGCGTTGATTCGGTACAGGGTTCGGGTGGAGACAGAATATTTTATTGCTTTAAACCGCCTGGGGCTTTTTTCACTTACTGCGGCTCAAATTAAGTCGCTTCGCAAATTTTACCGGGAGTTTTCGTATACCCAGGCACAGGAGGTAAAAGATGTTGAAAAAGAGATTAATCATGATGTTAAGGCCGTTGAATACGTCATCAAA
>JACFNM010000322.1 GCA_019454915.1 Chitinophagaceae bacterium | reverse complement strand
GAATAAGATAGTCCACATAAGGAGGTAAGCCGGAAGGCATCCGGGCGTAAGCATTCATCTTTGCAGCAATATCCTGTTTCGCGGTTTTATCCAAAACCATACTGTTTCGGGTAAAAATGATGTCTTCCGTTTCGTCTTTCCAAATAAATCTTTTTTTCACGTGCCTCCTTTCTTCCACCGAACAATAATAGGATACCGGCGCCTCATCGTCATCAACATTAAAATAACCGGCCAAACACCTGTATCCCGAGTCCCGTAATGCCTTTGCGCCATTTCTATTCAGTTCGCCCCAATGTATGGTGGTAACCGGGCCAAGCACTGATTCTCCGGCGAACCGCTTTATATGTCCTACGATCAAATCACAATCTTCTTTTACTTTTTCATAGGATGCATTTTTATATGGCTCATCCGGAAATTCGCTATAAGCATGAAAACTGAGCCGAAGCCAGCCGGCATTAGTCTCCCACTCATTTTTATAAGAATCCGGAAATTCCGAAAGCGTAAAATCTCCGTCCACCGACTGATATAACAAATTGAGATGAACTTTTATCCTGTATTGCTGATGGATTTGTTGCAGTCCTTTTAAGTACGGGTTATCAAATAAAGAGTTATAGCTGTCAGCGTGAGCCGCGATGTCCTGTAGAAACCGTATATTATCATCTATAGAAAGCCTGTACTTTCCGGCAAATTTTTTCGCATAATAGACGGTTATACGGGTGGCTTCTCCGGTATTCGACTCTCTTATTTCCAGTATGTTGTGGTAATTATTGAACAGGATATCTGCAACAAAGATTCCTCCTTCTTTTTCTGTCGCCTGGCGCCCATTTATATAAATCCTGCTACCCGTTGGAGCCGCCACCTGTACGGTGCACTGTAATCCATCTGCCGTTACGTTTCCATCAAACGCATGAAGGACATCCCCATCTATCGGGAAAACAGGTTGAAGAATTGAAGAACTCATATTAAGTTTGGTTGAAAGGTTTGTTTATTATACGATGTTCTGCTTTTTTATTAGGTTTGAATGAAATTATCTAATAAACAGATAATGGCCTGAAAATGGAATAATTATTTGTTAACTTGAAGATTGGGGATTGACCCTTCAACATATTCGCCGGGATATCAACGAATATTCAGAAAACCGATAAACAATGAGCAGCAGGAGAGACTTTATACAAAAGGCAGGAATGGCAGGAATGGGAATAGCCGGTAGCTGGATGGCAGCTTATGCCGAAACAGCGGAAGAATTCCGGCAGTTAAAAGAGCAAGCTGAATATCAGCCACCACAAATTTTTAATATGTGTGGATACGCGGCGCCGAAACTGGAGACCGTGCGAATTGGGTTTGTGGGAATTGGCAACCGGGGAATAGGAGCCGTAGCGCGAATGAATAAAATAGAAGGGGTAGAAATAAAAGGATTATGTGACCTGCGGCCGGAGCGGGTGAAGCTGGCAAATGATATGGTGACCGCAACGGGTCATCACCCGGAACTATATCATACGGATCCGGAGGCATGGAAAAAAATGTGTGAACGGAAAGATATCGATCTTATTTATATACTGACGCCCTGGTCATTGCATACACCTATTGCGTTGTTTAGCATGAATCATGACAAACATGTATGCGTGGAGGTGCCGGCAGGAAAGACGTTAAAAGATCTGTGGGCTTTGGTAGAAACTTCCGAGAAAACGCGTAAGCACTGTATGATGGTGGAGAACTGCTGTTACGATTTTTTTGAGATGACTACGCTCAATATGGCACGGCAGGGATATTTTGGTGAGATTGTACACGGAGAGGGGGCTTATATACATCCGCTAAGTGAGCTTTTATTTTCCAAAGACCGGTTCTATCAGATGTGGGAACTGGAAGAATATGCCGCAAGAAGAGGAAACCTGTACCCGACACATGGATTAGGGCCGGTCTGCCAGGTGATGAATATCAACCGGGGTGATAAGATGGACTTCCTGGTTTCTGTTTCTACCCATGACTTTACCCTGGGTAATCAGGCGCGGGAATTAGCAGCACAGGACGATTTCTATAAGGGATATGCCGGCCGTTCTTATAATGGCAACATGAATACTTCGGTTATCCGGACGAATGGAGGAAAGAGTATTACCGTACAATTTGATATTTCCTCTATAAGACCCTATACAAGGAATTATCTAATCAGCGGGAGCAAAGGTATTGCTCAAAAATATCCGGAACCCGGGCGCTTTGCTAATAGTGACCAATGGATGGACGAAAAAGAAGTAAAGGAATTGATGGAACAATTTCAACCCGAACTGGTTCGGAAAATCGGAGAACTGGCAAAAAAGATAGGCGGGCACGGTGGCATGGATTTTTTAATGGATTGGCGCACGATTGATTGTTTAAGAAACGGGCTGCGGTTGGATCAGGATGTATATGATGCCGCGCTATGGTCTTCTATTGCTCCTTTATCGGCGTGGTCCATTGCCAACCGCTCTAACCCCATTACTGTACCTGATTTCACCCGCGGCTCCTGGAAAAAGAATGCACCGGTGGATATTAGTTTGATGACGGGAGGGAATACGGGAATAAAGTAAAAGATTGGCGATAATTACTGCTTTAGTCAAACCATCGTCAAAAATGATAATTACTATGTTTAGGTTTTCACGGATAAAGTTGATTTTATTATTTTTAGTTGCTATTCTCTTAGCTGATACCGGCGTATCTGCGCAGCAACTCACCACAATTCCTAAAGGCTTCCTGATTATTTGTGGTGATCGTGACGTAATCATTTTGAATCCTGATTTAGGTTCGGACAGCTCTGCTATTGTTTGGCGATGGTCTATAAATGAATCCAAAGGACAGACGCCGGATAACTATCAAAAATGGCTTTATCCGTTGGATGATTGCAAACCGATTGACCGCAACCGAAGTTTGTTACTGACCTCTTCCGGAGGTGCTACATGTATAGTGAATATAAAAAACAGAAAGGTTACCTTTTATGCGAGAACACCCATGGCTCATTCTGCCGATGTCCTTCCGGGGAGACTCGTAGCTGTTGCTAATTCTACCAATCCCAAAGGAAACAGTCTGGAAATTTATAATAGAAATAAACCCGAGATGGTGTTGTTCAGGGATTCATTGTATTCCGGTCATGGAGCGGTCTGGAATTCCAAACGAAATCTTTTGTATGCGTTAGGATTTAAGGAATTGCGGGCTTATAAAATGAGCCGAAAAAAAGATGCTGTTCATTTGACCCTCGTTAATAAATATGAACTACCGGACGAAGGAGGACACGAATTATCACCGGCGGATGAAGACAGGTTCATAATAACCACCCACAATAATGTGTTTGTGTTCGACATCCCCACGGAGACTTTTTCCGTATTTAAAATGCTGGAAGGAGTGAAGAATCTAAAATCAGTCAATTATAGCTCCCGGACTCAATATCTCGTTTATACAAGGGGTGAAGAAAGCTGGTGGACACACCATGTCAGGTCAATGAATCCGGAAAGAGTTTTTACCAATCTGCCAATAGAAAGGATATACAAAGTTCGTGTTGCCCGATAATTTTTAAATCAACTCAAAATGAATAATTATTTCACCAGTTTCACCAGGCTGGTATCTCCTTCCAAAATGGGCAGGAAGTAGCCTCCGGTATCAATTTTTGTTTTGGGAAATGACTGCTGAAGGGCTAACCAATCCGCCTCAGAACCAATATCGGTTTTATAGAGGTATATAGCGGTTAACTCCGGCAATGAACTCAATACCTGTAATCCTTTGGAAGTAACCTTCGTGCCGGTAAGATTGAGATATTGTAATTTGCCTAAGGATTGTAAAGAGACAAGCCCGTTATCGGTAACCGAAGTATTCGCAAGATTCAGCCGGGTTAACGTTTGTAGTTTTCCGATAGTCTTTATCGTCTCATCGTCAACGGGAGTGTCATTTAATTTCAACCAAACCAATTGCGGAGATATAGATTCCAGCAATTTCAACACGTCTGCATTTACGGTGTCAGCAGCATAAAAACTGACCGAAAGATAGTTGCTGCTTTCTGCAACCGGCATGATGGTCACTCCCTTTCCTTTTAACTGCTCAATGGTTTGTTCCGAAGCTTTCCCCACTGGCGCGTCCGGCACATCAGGCTTAACCGGATCATGGATCTGGTCGCTTTGCAGGGCCAGTAATAATGGCTTAATGTGTTCTTCCTGAGGTATTGTCTTTACCTGTTGATCAAAATGTGCTCCCGTGCTAATCCACCAGTTAATCAAGGATACTTCTGCTTCTGATGGCTGAGGCTTTCCCTTGGGAGGCATGTGTTCTTTCTCCAGGATATCCATTACCAGCCGGGTGTAGAGCAGACTTTTTTTACTATCTCCCGCAATCAGCGCTTCCCCATCTTCGCCTCCTTTTTCCATCGCTTCCCTGCTATCCAGCCTGAGCTTACCTTTTTGTTTGGATGGCCCGTGACAGGTATAGCATTTGTTTTGTAATATAGGTTGAATGATGTCATCATATACCATTGCTTCCTGTACATCCGGGATTATTTTTCTCACTTCTTCAATCTTTCCGTTCCCTCCATCGAAAGACAGAAATCCTTCCCCGTGCGTAAGCGTTCCGCCGAGGTGACCGGTGAACGTAATAAGCAGCACCAGCACAATTGAAACTATAGTGAGCACTCGGGATTTTAAACGCAGGGAGAACTTTTCGGCGTAAGCGAGATAATAGACGGTAGCTACCACGGCAACGCCGACGCCCATCCAGCGATGGCGCTCTAATATCGTTGTGTCGTATTCATCGTTC
>JACFNM010000321.1 GCA_019454915.1 Chitinophagaceae bacterium | reverse complement strand
GTCCAAACCATAGGATCTCAGCAGATTATAGGCGTATTCCTCGGCAGCAGCGCCATTTTGAGACCCGGTTAAACGATGCCCAATGTGTTGGGTAGCCCATTCCAGATTCCTATAAGCAGCAGAATGAGTTTTTACTTCCTGATATAGCTTAGCAAAAATCTCTCCCCAGTCCTGCCCTGATTGCGCTGCTGTTTCACTAAATATAAATAAAGACCAAACAAAGAAGAAGATTCTCGTAATCATAAAAAACCGGGAACTACGGGAAGTTCTTTTTAAGACCTTCCATATTCATTAATTAAGTTTCTCAACGGAATCATTCAACCGCCTTATCAAATATATCCGCTTATTCTCATAAAAATCCGGCGAGATGCTTTGCTTATTGAGATACACGGGTTTAAAATCAAAATCGGTCAGCACCTGGTATTCATTCGTAGAGATATTATTGAGCAGATCGGTTTTTTGATAGCGTTCAAGTAAATGACTGTATTGGTACATCAATTCGAAACCTCTGAAAGCCGCTTCCGAAGGATAGGTATAGGTTGCATTCGCATACTGCTGGGCAAAGGCGGTAACGAATTCACTCTCCGTACCTGGGTTGAAGAACGACGTCGAGAGGACGATCGGGATTTTAGCAGCTTCTGCCGATTCCAACTCATTGAATCCGGCCCAGGTGGGCATACCCAACAGCGTAATTTTATAACCGGCACTTAGGGAAGATGCAGCGGCTATCAATTTTTTACCAAATGCATCATCCAAACTACCACCGATAATAAGGTTCTCCTTATCCTTGTTTAATACCGCAGCAATATTTTCAGGTGTAAAATCCGTATTCAGGATAACTTCCCGGATCTTTAGCAAAACGCCTGAATTGGTTTCGTTGAGAGATTTGAATACCCCGGAAATCCGGTTATCGGCAGCGCCTTTTCTCCGAAACAATATGATATTATCTGTTCCGTGATTTTTCAGGGTATAATGATAAAGCGCCTGCAAATGTGTGTTTAATCTCGGGTTAACTATAAGAACGTACGGATTTTCGCGAACGCCTCCATCGTTGGGATAGGTTACGGAGAAGAAGGGAATTTTCTTTTCTTTGGCTATCGTGGCCAAATCGAGGTATTCGGCTCCGCTAACCGCGCCCAATATGACATCTGTACTATCCAGTGCGCCGCTATCCGCCAGCTTAAAAACAGACGTTTTGGCTTTTGTGTCATAAATATTCACCTGAACCCCCAGTTCCTCTTTATCTAAGGAGTCTAATGCGAAAGCAACTCCCTGATAAAAATCCAATCCTGGATTCAAATAACGGGGTAACATTCTTCCGTACCGGTAACTGCCAGCGGCATCATAAGCCGAATCCAGATATAACGGAGCGAAAACTGCTATTTGCGGGGCTTTAACCACGATATCGGACATTACACTATCCTGCGCAGTAGCTCGTAATACCATGCATAAAGAAAGGATGAGCAAGAAAAATCCGGTTTTTTTCATTTGAATTGCCTTATTTCTTTCTAAGACGCACTATTCCCATTCTATCGTTGCAGGCGGTTTACTGCTAATATCATACACAACCCTGTTGATGCCTCTTACATTATTGATAATATCATTTGAAATCTGTGCCAGAAATTCATAGGGTAGCTGCGCCCAGTCTGCCGTCATTCCATCAACGGAAGTGACTGCCCTTAAGGCAATTGTATATTCATAGGTTCTTTCATCACCCATCACGCCCACACTTTTCACCGGCAAAAGAATAGCGCCTGCCTGCCAAACTTTATCATATAACCCGGCGGACTTAAGCCCATTGATATACACCGCATCGGCCTCCTGGAGCAATTTAACCTTTTCTTCTGTTATTTCTCCCAATATACGAATTGCCAACCCCGGCCCCGGGAAGGGATGCCTGGACAGCATGGCGGAGGGAATTCCCAACTCTGCACCCACCTTCCTCACCTCGTCTTTAAACAAATAGCGAAGGGGCTCTACTAACTCCATGCGCATTTTTTCGGGCAAGCCTCCCACATTATGATGCGACTTGATGGTAACGGAAGGTCCGTGCACGGAAATACTTTCAATAACGTCAGGATAAATCGTTCCCTGCCCCAGCATATCAATACCTTCAAACTGATGGGCTTCCTTATCAAAAACCTCAATAAAGGTATTCCCGATCACTTTTCTCTTTTCCTCGGGATTGGTCTTGCCGGCCAATTTTGTATAAAAGAGAGAACGCGCATCCACTCCCTTCACATTCAGTCCAATTTGATTATATGCCTCCAAAACCTGGTTAAATTCATCCTTCCTGAGCAATCCGTGATTAACAAATATTCCAAAAAGCCGGTCGCCGATTGCTTTATGAATCAGCGTAGCGGCCACTGTTGAATCTACCCCGCCGCTTAAGGCCATGATCACTTTCCGGTCTCCCATCTGCTTTTTTAACCCGCTGACCGTATCCTGAATAAAATGAGCCGGCGTCCAGTCCTGCGCGCAACCACACACTTTCAACAGAAAGTTGCTAATCAACTTCCTGCCATAGGTGGAGTGATACACTTCCGGATGAAATTGCAATCCGTAAATCGCTTGCCCTTTGTCCGCTTTGGTTTTAAAGGCTGCAACGGGAATTGTTTCCGTAGTGGCGAGCAATTCAAACCCGGCAGGAATATCCAGTATAGAATCCCCGTGGCTCATCCACACCTGCGACGCTTCCGGCAATTCATCAAAAATCACATCTTTCCCGCCTATTTTCAGGATTGCCCTTCCATACTCTCTTTTGCCTGATTTTTCAACGCGTCCGCCAAAACACTTTGCGGTAAGCTGGGCTCCATAACAAATACCCAATACGGGAACCTCGCTGCTGATGGCTGACACGTCAACCATCGGGGCATTCGGGTCATTCACTGAAAATGGTGAACCGGATAAAATCACCCCCTTCAAGCCGTCCGTAAACTGAACCGGCTTGTTGAAAGGAATAATCTCGCAGTACACGTTGGCTTCCCTGACCGCTCTCGCAATAAGCTGGGTATATTGGGAGCCAAAGTCTAAAATGGTTATTCTCTCTGTCATTAGGGTGCGAAGGTAAAAGATTTTTTTTCTGATGATGCTGCAAAACCTATAAGGTTTGCCGGGCTGACCGGCTGCGCTGCAAACCCTATAGGTTTATATGCCTTTTCTTTCCCCGCAGAGCCCCTTCCAGGGGCCCCGTGTGCCGGATAGACGCTGCGGTAATTGGAGAGAAGAAAGCGTTATTCGGTTAAGGTAATATCGCCTTACCCTGGTGTTAGCCTATGCAGTACACCGCTAAATATCAGAGCCGTTTGGAATATACTCTATCATATTTAGTCGTGCCGGATGGTTATATCTTTTTATTACCAACAGCTATTATGTAATATATTACCGTAGAGTAGCTTGGAGAGGGACAGAGTTCTCCAGGAACGTAGAGAACACGTAGTCGGTAGACTACCATGTAGAAAAGCAGGGCGATCTCCGAAGAGTCCGACTCACGCATGAAAGGCCCGGAGTTGAGACACTTCAAAGAAGCAAATCAATATAGCAGAGCCACCTATTAGAGTAGAATGAGTAATGTTCATGCTTCAGATCAGCCAGTACACAATAGTTTCGGGACACATATATATGCGAAGGCGGAAACATCTCAGTTGTTATATAATATATATTTGTTAGGAATTGTAATTGGTTAAAGGATTTTTGAAGAACCGTTTAGTATATTTGGATAAAACCACAAAATAGCCTTAAACGGATAATGACCATCAGTGACATTATTACACTCGTAAGTTTAGCAATTGCGATTATTGCTATTCTGTCGGAAAAAAATAGAAATCATCTTTTGTTCAAGTTTCATATCGTGGATTACATATTATTCCTTTTATGTTTCGGCTTGATCAATTACTTTGTTTTTTACGAAAGTTTTTTTACCCGTGGGCTTTATATTTCACAACTCTATACTAATTGGGGACTGAAAAACCCTAAAAATTATGCTTACCTAATTTCAATTGGTATTTTGATTTACTTCTTCTATAAAATATGGTACGCTTTTTATCCATATAGCAAACTCCAGCGGGTGATGAGCTTTTATAGCAGGTTGATTGAGAATAATGAAATCCCTTTCCTTTTAGATATAATAGATAGGTACCATAAAATAGATATTATAAAAGCAGTTGAACAAACCAAAGATTATGATACTAAGGATGATATTCGGCAACTTCGTTTTCATAAAGAAACCTCAAAAGAAAAAGTAAAAAGACGGCTAAACGAAGTGATTAAATTTTTATTTCCGTATTCTTGGCAGAATAGGAAAATATACGGGGTAAATGTACTTTATAATATATTGAACGATCATGCTTTTATGGTCCTTGCATCAAATCAACGTCCCTATTTATTTGCCGATATTTTTTCGCATTTTAAAAAATCCAAACGAGACGGGTTTCCGAAAGAACTTGTTAACTTGTTTCTTTCTGAGCTCATTCACCAAAAACAATTCTGGCTCAAGAGAGAGTTGCAAGACAGCCAAAATCATGATACTGGGCAGCCAGAGTGGTTTTTTGAAAACAATCGAATTCTCGCTGCTTTGATTCAGGATTTAAGTGTTGCAGATGTCAATGAAGTTTGGCGACCTTTTGGAGAAGCTGCCATACATGAAATAGAAGACGAGAGAAATTTAGGATATGAGAGCAAAATGTTTAAAGAATTTAAGGAAAAGCAATTTCTTTGGGAATATAGAACTTACTTTTCGATTCAAGGTAGTATTTAATTCTTTGTGTAAATAGTATACAGTAACTGTGTTAAGGAGTT
>JACFNM010000320.1 GCA_019454915.1 Chitinophagaceae bacterium | reverse complement strand
CGTACCCTCTTATGAAAATTATATTACCGGCAGCGATCCCTCAAAGTGGGCGGCCAACTGCCGTATTTTTCAGGCTATCACCTACAAAAATGTTTATCCGAATATTGATGTCAGGTATTATGCACAGGGAGGTCAGTTGAAGTACGATATCCTGGTTTATCCCGGTGGAGATGCCCGAAACATTGTGATGGAATATGAAGGCGTTGATAAATTACAGATTAAGAACAAAGAGTTACGCATACAGACCAGTGTGGGAGACGTGAGAGAACTATCTCCTTACTCGTACCAGATTAATGAAAGCGGAAGACATGAAATAGACTGCCGATACACTCTTGAAGGGAATAACAAAGTCAAATTTAAAATAAAGAATTACGACCCGGCTAAGATGCTGGTCATAGATCCGACGCTCATTTTTGCGACTTTCACGGGAAGCACATCAAGTCAGTGGGGTTTCACCGCCACCTATGGCGCTGACGGAAGTTTGTATTCGGGCGGAATTGTATTCGGCGGCGGATTCCCCGTTTCTCCCGGCGCTTTTCAAACCGGGTATAAAGGAGGTTCGGGAAACGATGGTTTTGACATAGGAATCATGAAGTTTAACAGCAGCGGCTCGAACAGGGTTTATGCAACTTATATAGGAGGCAATGGCGCCGATCAGCCCCATAGTCTGATTGAAGACAGTCAGGGAAACCTGGTAATCCTTGGCAGAACGAACTCTGCGAATTATCCTTTAAAACCACAGAGCAATCAATTTGGCAGTGGCGGAGGATACGACATTGTGGTAACCAAACTGAATGCCGACGGAACGGCGCTAGTTGGTTCCATGCGCATCGGAGGGTCGGATGATGATGGTGTAAATATTTCCACCGCGAGAACTCCTAACAGCATCTCTGTCTTTTACGGGGATGATTCGAGAAGTGAAGTAATATTGGACGAACACGATGATATCTATCTGGTGAGTTGTACCCGATCAAGTAATTTCCCCACGACGCCCGGGCAGGGAAACAGGATGGTGTTGTTATGAAGATCGGACCGGCTGTAGATAGCGTATTATTCAGCACTTTGTTTGGAGGTGCAGATGATGATGGCACTTTTGTACTGTCTCTCCATCCCACAACTGATGATATTTATGTGGCGGGAGCAACCAGAAGCACTGATTTACCAGGAACTTCCGGATCAGGCGTAATTGCATCGACATATCAGGGGGGAGCATCAGACGGGTTCATCGCCATATTCAGCAACGGTGGCGCTCTGCAAAAGACCACCTACCTGGGCACCACTGCTATGGATGCCATTTATGGTTTAAAATTTGACCCCAGCGGTTTCCCTTATGTTACCGGTGTGACCCTGGGAAACTGGCCGGTTACACCCGGGGTTTATAATAATCCGGGAACTAAGCAATTCATTGTTAAGATACAGCCCGACCTTTCAGCTACCGTTTATTCAACCGTATTCGGAAGTGGCACGGCTACCTATAATATCTCTCCGGTAGCTTTCGCGGTTGACAAATGTGAAAACGTGTATGTAGCGGGCTGGGGAGGGAAATTGAGCCCCTCGGCAAACGATCCTTTTCATACTTCCGGCACCTTTGGTATGCCCAAAAAAGACTGTAATGTTCTGCCCAACGGCTGTTCTACCGACGGGAGTGATTTCTATTTCTTTGTACTGAAAAAGAATGCAGAAGACATCCTCTTCGGCGCCTTTTATGGACAGAAAGGTGGTTTTGGCGACCACGTAGACGGAGGCACCAGCCGCTTTGATGCCAATGGCGTGATCTATCAATCTATTTGTGCTGCCTGTTTTATCAGCAATTTTCCGGGTACTACTTTTCCAACCACGCCGGGGGTATGGCGTCCGAGATCGGGGAATCCCCGGGAATGTAACCTCGCAGCTATAAAAATTGAAATGGACTTTTCCGGCGTTAATAACGGTATCAGACCAACCATTGACGGCAAACCATACCGCGATTATGGTTGTGTGCCACTTACGGTTGATTTCCTGGATACCTTACGAAAAGGGAAAATCTATATGTGGGATTTTGGAGATACGCATCAGGAAACCACTACAACGCCCAATACCAGCCACACTTATACTAATGTAGGCACTTATCAGGTGAGACTTATCTCCATAGATTCCAGTAAATGTATTATGAGCGACACGGCCTATACCACAGTACGGGTGAGAGCAGACAGAGCCGTGCTGGGGGCAACAGTAAAAAAACAGATGCCCTGTACCAGTCTGAATTATGAATTCACCAATACGTCAACAGCACCCGCATCCAAGCCTTTCGGCAGTGGAGTTTTTATATGGGATTTTGGGGATGGTTCGCCGCAGGAAATAACCGGTCCTGAGAACGTCATACATACATTTCCTGCTCCGGGAACCTACAATGTAACGTTGTCATTGTCGGATACCAATTACTGCAACGCGCCCGACACTTTCTTCATGACCATGCGTGTGGCCCCCAATGTGAAAGCCCGGTTCACTACCAATCCGGAGGGCTGTGCACCGCATCTGGCAACATTCGAGAATATTTCAGAAGCCGGAGAATCGTTTCAATGGGATTTTGGAGACGGACATACTTCAACCGAATTCTCTCCCGAACATCTTTACCAGAATGTCGGGAACTATACAGTGAGATTAGTGGTATCCGACAACAATACTTGTAATAAGTCAGATACGTCTTATCAAACCATAATCGTAAGGCCGGTGCCCACAGCCGGGTTTACATATTCACCGGTGGTACCCCAGGAAAACGTTCCGGTTTCCTATACAAATACGTCTATTGGCGCAAACCACTACCTGTGGTTTTTCGGAGACGGTGACACCTCTGTACTGGCAAACCCCGTGCACCAATACAATTCATCCGGAGAATTTAACACCTGTCTTGTAGCGTATAATCAATATGGCTGTCCCGATACCACCTGTCAACTGGTTTCGGCAATCGTTTCTCCTTCTGTGGATGTAGCCAATGCTTTTTCACCCAACGGAGACGGGGTAAACGATAAAGTGTACGTGAGAGGATATGCTATCGGGAAGATGATGTTTAAGATTTATAATCGTTGGGGGCAGTTGGTCTATCAGTCCACTAATCCGAATGACGGATGGGATGGAAAATATAAAGGTGTCTTACAACCTATGGATGCCTATGGCTACACCCTGGAAATAGAATTTACGGACGGAACGAAAGCGACAAAAAAAGGAGATATTACGTTGCTCAGATAGGGAGTGATGATTTGAAATATATGATAGGTAGTGTACGTTCTGTGAGTTTTTTGTTTTTGATATTGAAGATGAAAATTTATACATGAGATTGCCGGGTTTACATATCCATTTTAATGTTGGTGCTCAAACTAAGAGCAACAGTGACTCTTTTCTAAACGGGTACAAAACTCATATAATCGGGCACGTCTTATTTCGGGTAGTGACATTAGGCGTACTGCTCCATATTACACTATTCATCAACGCACAGGATTTACATTTTTCGCAATTCTTTAATTCCCCGCTTACCACCAACCCTGCGAACACGGGATTCTTACCCGAAAATGATTACCGGCTTGGTGCAAACTACAGGCAGCAATGGGCGAGCATCCCGGTTCAGTTCAAAACGATGAGCATCTTCGGCGACGCACAGGCCTTCCGCGACCGTTTTGAATCGGGATGGATGGGACTGGGCGGCGCTATACTGCGGGACGTTGCGGGCAGCGGTAACCTCACTTCTACCAAAGTCTATGGTTCTGCAGCCTATCATCAAATGCTGGGCGCCACGGGGCTTCTCTCCGCGGGTTTTAATGTGGGATGGGCCAACAAAAGGATTGACGTTACCAAGTTTACATTCGATAGCCAGTGGAACGGGAAATTCTTTGACGCCGGTGCGCCGAGCGGAGAAAACTTTGCCGCTACCAATATCAACTATCTTGACGTACAGGTAGGGTTAAACTATGCCTACTTCCCTACGGATAATTTATATTTCCATACGGGAGTTTCAGTCCATCACGTGAACTCGCCCAAAGAAACTTTCTTCAACAGCGCATCAGGCTACAACAATGCTATCGCCAGAAGATATATTGCTTTTGCCGATGCCATCATCAAAGCCAATGACCGGGTAATCGTAAGTCCGGCGGCGTATTTCACCACCCAGGCGAAAGCAAAAGAACTTACGCTGGGTCTTCACGCAAATTATAACCTTTCCGGCGATGGAGAAACCCAGGTAATTGGAGGACTGTATTATCGCGGTGCAGATGCTGTCATCCCGATGATCGGGTTTCAGTGGAAATCAGTAAGGCTGATGTTTTCCTTTGATGCTACTACTTCCTCGCTTAAAAACTATAACAACATGCGTGGTGCATCCGAATTTGCGCTGCTTTACAATGGTTTCTATAACCAATACAATAAGAGTCTCCGGCAAATGCAATGCCCTACGCCACGTTTTTAAATATGTAGAATCAGGGATTAGCAAATGCTATGTCTCTGATATTTTAAATTACAAAAAAGGGTTTTCCAAAGAAGTTATCAGGAAGCCGGGTGATTATTTCAAGGTTTCTCAGGAAGCGTTTAACCGGCCTTACAAACTAACCGCTCGCCAAAATTCTCATTCGCGCAACAGCAGTGCTATGAATACAAAGAAGAAATTGCCTGCTGCTTAATTTTATCCCGCCATATAACTAACTTGCTGCCGCACAGGCTATTTCGCTGCCGTGGTGCTGGCTGGTGAGACACCAGCCAGGGCAGTCGGCCTTATATTTTTTTCACCTAAGTTTCAGTTTCAGCCTCTATCAGAGAGGCACGCAGCCTCCTGTCACA
>JACFNM010000319.1 GCA_019454915.1 Chitinophagaceae bacterium | reverse complement strand
TGATCGAAGAGTCCGTCATTTTCATCAAAGGTGAGGAAGAAAACGGTTTTACTCCATACCTCCGGATTTGCCGTAATGGCAGCAAGCACGGAGTGCGTGAAGTCGGCTCCGCGGTAAGGACTGGACGGGGCGCCGGGATGTTCCGAGTCTATCTGACGCGGGAGTACCCAACTCACTTGTGGCAACCGGTTATTTCGGGCGTCATTAGCAAGGTCTTCAATCGTCCAGTGCTTCATCCCTTTTTCATAAATGGGAGAACCGGGCTTTGCGCTGCGGAAGCTTTCGAATGCCAGGCAGCCATGCATGGCGCCGGTCCAGTTGTCGTTCGGATCCTGATAGACCCGCCAACTGATACCTGCTTTTTCAAGCACATCGGGAATAGTAGGCCAATGGAATGCGTTTCCCTGGTAGGTATAACCCGGGTCCGGCATTTTACCTTTGATCCAGCAACGGAGATTTACGGGTTCCGAATCTTCATCGGTACAGTTGATGCCTGCAGCCCGTTTTTCGGGATCGAAATTGGAGCCCGAAAAAAAGACGATCCGGTTGGGGTCGGTGCCGGTAGCCACCGAGCAATGATGAGCATCGCTGATGGTGAATGATTCCGCCAGCGCATACTGAAAAGGTATCTCCTCCCGCGTGTAGTACGCCATCGAATAGGGCGTTTTAAACAACGGCCAGTAACCGTATTTCCCCTGGTTCCATGCGGCCTGCATATCGGGGAAGTCGTGCGGAGTACCATTGATGAGGGCGGCGTTGGACTTTTTTTTGTTAGCGTGATAGGGTGGGATGATCTTTTTACCGTCCGATTGGAAAAATATCCGCTCACCGCTTTCCAAGGGGATGGGAAAGCGGTCGCCGAAACCCCTTACCCCACGCATTGTGCCAAAATAATGGTCAAAGGAGCGGTTTTCCTGCATAAGGATAACGATGTGCTTTACATCACGGATAGACCGGCTGGCATTGTAGGCTTCTACCGCCAGCACTTTTTGCAGCCAGGCCGACCATACGGCACCCGCCCCGGCTGTGGCCGACATTTTAATGAATTTTCTTCTGTTCAGTCTATGCATGCATAAGTGATTAACGGGTTTGAGATATGTACAGGGATGTTGTTCAGGGGCTTGATAAAGGTAAATAATTTGAAAGTGTGGCAATTTGAAAATTTGAAAATGTGGCGGTCGGCAGGTGACAAAGGAGCGTCAGAGCGAGGTGATGTGGAAAAATGTGGGAATATGAAAATGTGAGAAATGGTGTGGTCGGTACCTGACGTAAGGAAGGTCAGACCGGGGATGATGTGGAAAATGTGGGAATATGAAAATGTGAATGAACCGTCACGGTGAACAGGTTCTTCCGTGGCGGCTCATCATATGATGTCTTCTTTTGCTTCAAACACAGGAGAGAAGGATCCGGTCTGATCCCTGGGGCCTTCGCCGATCGGTTCTTCATTGGTCGTTATCTGGAACCATTGCACCTTATTGGCCGTATCGGCATACCAGTAAAAATGCACCGGCTTTTCACTTTGCAAAATATGATACATGTCTGCAAAGTCGGAAATGGGTGCGTACGCGACCACAAATTTGGTGGTGGTGGGCGTTACATAGCCGATATCTGTATCGTTAGTGATCGTTTCCCCTACAAAAAAATAAATTACGATGTTTTGCACGGTAGAAGTGGGTGTTTTAGGTACCAGTGAAATCCACCTTCTTTGATAATTAGAAGCATTGCGCTGCCTGTGGGAACCTACATAATACGATTTGATTTCCATATACTGTTTATTAAAAGGTTACAAAAAACGCTGTCACATAAGAGATCAGATAAGGCATTGGTTTGTTACCTTTTAGAAAGCATGCGCACGCGGGTTTTTCTTATGCTTCAAATGCGGGATGATGTTGCGCAATAAAAGTGCTTAAGCCTTTTTGCGCAGCGGCAAGCTTTTTCATGGTTTCAACGGCTGCGCGGCCGGCACTGCGGTAGGTGTAGGTGTAGATTTCCCTGCCGGTGAACTGAACCCTGATAAAATCGGTTCCCGCCTGGTAGGCGATAACCCCGGATTTTTTACCGCTTTTGCTTGAATATGGGCGCATGGGAGAGTATATTAAAACCGAAATCCATACTGAGGTCAATTTTGATGCCATAGCAAGATCGTGTGCACGCCGCTATGCAACTTCTCATTGTATTATTTCATGGCATCTGATCGGCAGTACCTGCATGCCGGTTAAAACATAGGAGTGCCCGGCTGCACAACAGGGGACTGTCTAAAAGTAATATTTTGCACCACGTCGCTTACCTGCCTGCCATGTTTACGGCAGGCAGGTTTGAGCCTTAATGACAAATCTTAAATTAAACCGAACTTTTGATACAGCCGCTTTACACCATGCCGTTCCTTTTCTTAATAAAGCAAAGAACCGTGGGAAGGCTTCTCGTGTATGCTCGTATTTTTTGTGTTGCCGGTCTTTAAGCGGTTTCTTTTGCAAACTGTACCTCAGCGGAGATCTTCACCTCCTCGCTCACCAAAACCCCGCCTGTTTCGAGCGCGGCATTCCAGTTTAATTCCCAGTCTTTCCTGTTGATCTTTCCATTGAGTGAAAAGCCGGCTTTGGTGTTTCCCCAGGGGTCTTTGTTGATGCCGCCGAATTCCACATCAAAGCTTACTTCTTTTTTAATACCCTTTATCTCCAGGATGCCTTTGAGCAGGTACCGATCATCATCGATCGGGGAGAGCGAAGTGCCTGTGAATTTCAGTTCTCTGTATTTTTCAACATCAAAAAAATCGGCGCTTTTGAGGTGGGTGTCGCGGTCTGTATTGTTGGTGAATACCGATGCGGCTTCAATGGTCACTTCAACGGTGCCTTTACTGAAATCCTCACCTTCCGTTAAGATGGTGGCGTTGAACTTCCTGAATTCGCCTTTTACATTGGCGATCATCATGTGCCTTACTTTGAAAAGGATCTCGCTGTGTGCCGGGTCTACTACCCATTTGGTTTGATTTGCCATATGTTTGCTTTTTGAGTTTATGCTTTGATGGTCCAGCGTTGATAATGCAATGATCATACAGGCGTTCCCGGTATGCATTCGCCCGTGTTGAGACAGGAACAGGGGAAGGGAAAAGTTTTCCTTCCGGGCACTGTACGATTGTACCCGGGCTTTTGCCGGTCTGCCAGGCAATTTACGCTAAAAGCGGGAAAGTATACCATTTCGCGGGATGATCACATACCCGGCCCGCCTTTCATGTTATATAAACTTTACCCTGTTTTAAAATATAGTTGTTTTTTCTTATCTTGACCGGGCTTTTAACCCAATAACACAATCCTGTGAAGCCTGCTTATTAACATGAGTTTGTAAACGGCCACAGATGGTAAACAAAATAGCTGACGTAGAACCTGTCCGGGAGATCAATATCGAACACGTTGCCGACCGGTATTTATTTGCAGGAAGGTTTGCTGAGGCGAGGCGGATGTATAACCGGCTGCTTTTTTCCGCCCCTGTAAACGACTATCTTTTAAAAGGCAGGATCTTAAAAAAAACAGGCGATTCGTACAATCAGCAATGGCGCTTCAACGATGCCGTATCTGCTTATGAAAAAGCGGAGGAGGCCCTGATGAAGCTGCCGGAGTCGGAACCGATGAGAAACGAATGGATCGAATTGCAGATTGACTACTGCTATGTTCTCATGCATCTTCGTAAAGTAACGTGGTATGAAGAAAAAAAAGAAAGATTAAAGCCGGTCATTGAAGCGCATGGCAGCATCCTGCAAAAAGGCCGTTATGCTTATGTTGTATTTACCGACCTGTTATGGAAGAACGGGTGGTATATGCTGCCGGATGAAACGGTTATCGTTTGCGAAAGGATCATCAACCTGGCACAGGTCGAAAACAATCTTCCCGTTAAGCTAACGGCACAAAATATGCTGGCCTTCACCTACCTGTTCAGGCACGAGTTTATTAAGGCAAGAGAGATTTCTTTTGAGATATTAAGCCATATTCGTGAAGGTGAATATGCCGAAGAAGTGTTGCGGGCCTATTGCACGATATGCTTCTGTTATCGGAAAGAAAATGATCTTGAAAAAACCAGAAAATGGGTCCGTAAAGCATACGGGTTGGCTGATTTTAATAAAAACCTGACATTTAGATATCTCCTGGATTCAATTTCCGGTTGGATTTACCTGAAAGCCGGTGATCTGCAAAAAGCAAATTATTTCGCGATGACATCCTATAATGGGATGAGCAAACACCGGTATCCTTTTTTGGCCTTTTCATTGATCCCACTCATTGCCATTCACACCAAACAAAACAAAATCCATAAGGCCATACACTTTGCATTCAGGATGCTGGTACCTAATCAGCAAAAAGTAACAGATAAGATCAACGAACCATTAAAGGCAGCCATAAGGTGCTGGGGAAACAATGATTTAAAAGGCGCCAGGCAATTCCTGGAAGAAGCCGTGAAGCGGGCAGATGAAAACGGATTTTTATAACAAACGACAATATGAGCGAGTATAAAATTGTAGTGATAGAACCCGATGACGATTTCAGGGAAACGCTGGAATTATTACTGAATTATTCTTTTGAGTTTGAAGTAATCGGTCTTTTCAAAAAATGCAGTGCCATAAAGCCGGGCAGGTCATTAAACCCAGGTATAGTGCTGGCTGGTATTACCGAAATCTCCGAACTTGCAAAGATACAAAAGCTGTTTTCGCAAACCCCGGTGGTGGCCATTACAACAGACGAAACAGATAAAAATATTGTAAAATTACTGGCCTCGGGGGCGGCTCACTATATTTTTAAAGGCAGCGAGCCGGCTGTTTACCTTTCTACAT
>JACFNM010000318.1 GCA_019454915.1 Chitinophagaceae bacterium | reverse complement strand
ACGGAAGTGAAATACAAACGCCAAATATAGATCGCCTGGCAAAAGAAGGTATTCGCTTTACAAGAATATATAACAATGCCTGGTGTTCGCCCTCAAGGGCATCCCTGCTCACGGGCCTGTATCCTCAGCAAGCCGGTATGGGCGTCTTAGCGGGTCCGAATCCGGGACCCGAAGGACCTTACCAGGGATATCTCAACCGGGATTGCGTAACCATAGCGGAAGTTTTAAGTAAGGCAGGTTATCAAACCATTCTTTCCGGTAAATGGCATTTAGGAGAATACCGCCCAAACTGGCCTACCGACCGGGGATTCGATCATTATTTTGGACTCATCAGCGGCGCCGCCAACTATTTTGATATCACCAAAACCAAGGCTGAAGGAGTGGTTCGCCACATGGCTTTGGATGACCAGCCCTATACTCCTCCGGCGAATGGATTTTACATGACCGACGCCATTACCCGGTACGCCGTAAAAGCGCTGGATGAACAAACAAGCCGGGATCAGCCCTTCTTTTTATACGTGGCCTACACCGCGCCACACTGGCCGCTGCACGCGCTGCCGGAAGATATTGCCAAATACAAAGATCAATACAATCCTGGCTGGGATTCGCTCAGAATAAAGCGATTCAACAAACAAATTCAACTGGGGATACTGGACAAGGATTCAAAGCTTTCGCCAAGAGACCCTGAGGTACAGGCATGGGATAACCTGTCGGATCAAAAGAAAACAGAAATGGCCGAGAAGATGGCTGTGTATGCCGCACAAATAGACAGGATGGACCAGGGCATTGGACAGATTCTAAGCAAACTTAATGAAACGGGAAGAGCAGAAAATACGATTGTAATCTTTCTTGCGGATAACGGAGGCTGTGCAGAAACGGGCATCTGGGGCTTTGATCAGCGGAATAACGGACTTCCGCCCGGAGGAGTGGATTCTTATATGAGCTATGGGCAATCATGGGCCAATGCGAGTAATACTCCCTTCCGGTACTTTAAGAAATGGCTGCATGAAGGCGGAATTGCCACTCCTTTTATCATAAGATGGCCGGCATCTGTTAGCAAACAGAGAGAAGGAAAAATTGTCAGCCAGGTGGGGCACTTGGTTGACATCATGCCCACTATTTGTGAATTAACGGGAGCGCCCTATCCCCGTCAGTTTAACGGAAGAGGAGTTTTACCACTTGAAGGACAGAGCCTGGCTCCACAAATAAAAAACGGAATAACCGTTCCCCGTAAGCCCATATTCTGGTCGCTGAACGGGCACAAAGCAGTTCTGTCCGGTGATTACAAACTGGAAGCAGCGGGTGAGGAAGCTTCATGGGAATTATATGATCTCAAAAAGGATCGTAGCGAGTTAAACAACCTCGCCGGCAGTCATACAGAAACAGTAAAAAGATTGAGCAAACTTTGGGAGGAATGGGCTGAAAGAGTAGGCGTTTCGAAAGGCCAACTCCAAAAGCAAAGTGAGTAAAACCTGTTTACGACCGGCTATGAAATTTGGCTTATATTGAATGTTTTTTCCAAAAAATGACTCAACGAAATGATTCAATTAAAATCCATTAAATATTTTGTTCTTCTCATAACCTTCTCCTGTTGGATAATAAACCCCGTCAACGCCCAGGTTAAGTGGCAAACGCAAAACCTGGTGGACGGTGGAAGAATTGATGCGCTGGCCGATTTAGGCGGTGGAGTCGTCATCTTAGGTACCCGGGGCGCCAATCCGGGAATTGTTTTCCGAAGCACAGATTTTGGACTAACCTGGAAGAAAGCAAAGACGCTGGACGAGCCTGCGAATGCTTACCGGGGCAACGAAATCCTCGGTCTCATGGGAGACAACGAAGGCAATGCGTACCTCATCACTTCCAATGCCCAATTTTGGCGGAGCATGGATAAAGGAGTCACCTGGGAGAGAACGGCGCATTTTATCGAAGAGACGGACAGGTTTGCCTACTCTTACAGCATCTGCGTGACAGCGCAAGGCACTGTATTAGTTACGACGGGCAAGTATGTTTTCCGAAGTACCGATAAGGGAACGCATTTTGAGAAGATAGGACCCATAACGGATCACTATCTGTATCGGTTGCAACTGGTGGGGCATCATATTTTTACGAATGGTTGGGGAGGTACTTTATATAAGAGCCAGGACGATGGCAAAACCTGGCAATTCTTTGCAAAGCTCGGACCTGAGAGTGATCTTACATCTAAAGACATTATGAAGTCTCAGCCCTTTTTAACGGCGATTGATTATATGGGCGCCGACCATGTATTACAGGGAACGATGGCGGGTGAAAATTACATCATCAATCCTTTTCTGCCGGAGCGGCTCCGGAAGTCAACCATAGAAGGAAGCCTGGATGATTATGTGTGTTTGGGATATAACGCTGTAATCGCCACGACTTTTACAAAGCAGAAGGACAACTACATTTCTTATGACGGAGGATTAAACTGGGAGAATATCGGAAAAGTGCCAACAGGTATTGAGGGAGACTGGCTGGATCACATCATAAAAATAGATAAACCCGATTCTGTCATTGCCGTTGGTGGCACGAATAAGGGATTTGTAGTTCGAACGGCTTTCTCACGCAAAGAGTTATTTCACCGATTGGCTTCTAGAGAGGACAAGCCAAAAAATATTCCCGGGAAAACGTCCAATCCTGTCGTAGGCGTACTGACAGATTACTTCGACCTGAATGAACCGGAAGATATTCTGATAGATGGAAACTACGCCTATATACCCTGCAGAATTGGTAACAACCTTGCAGTTGTTGATATTACGGATGCAACGAAACCGGTGCTGGCAAGCAGTTTTAGAGATAAGGAACTGCAGGATGCCATGGGGGTTGCCAAAAACGGTTCTTACATCTACCTGACATCCATGAGTAATGAACGCTGTCTTGTTGTGGACGCCTCGAATCCGAAAAAATTAAAAAAGTTGTATAGTTTTCGGGTTGGCGGCGCTAATCAATATCCCAATACCTTAAGAAAAGTAATTTATGAAGACGGGTACTTATATTTTACGCACGATGGTGGAGGAACACTGTATATTGCGGATGCCCGCAACCCTGTGCGGCCCGAAGTGATAAGTAAGGTGAAGGTAGGTAAAGGAGCTTTTGCTGTTGCGCTAAAAGGTAATCGCGCCTACATCGGTGGTTGTATTGGCTCATCTTCATTAGAAGTAGTGGATATTACGGACAGGTCATCTCCTAAATTATTAGAGGCTCTGGAATCGCCGGAAAAATACGGATGTATCAGCAGCTTTGTTTTGGAAGGGAATACGCTTCATGCCGTCGGATGGTATTCCAAATCCTATATGCAGTTTGATATTTCCAATCCCAATCAGATCAAAGAAAAAGCTTTCTTTCAATCTCCCTTAGTGAATATGCCCAACAGGATGACGATGTTGGATGGCGATATTTTTACGGTGAATTCAACGGGAAACTCGGTGACCAGATTGAATATTAAGCACGGCATATCAGTTAGCGGGTTGTATTCACACGCACTACTGCAAAAAGCTTACGGGATTAATTGCAAAAATCATCTGATTTATGCCGTTAGCCGGGATGCGAAGAGCCTGGTGATTATAGACCCGAAGAAGATGTGATTTGTTGTTATTACAGAATTTTTCTCACGAAGCATGAACCGGTGGAATAAGACCTCCTGCAAGCGCGGCAAAACTTTGCATATGGGATTTCATAGCCCGTCTGCGTAATCAGCGGGCGACAGAATCTCCCGCAGATATCGCAGATTTTCGCGGATTCGTTTTTGTCTGACCAGCTTGCCGCAGTGGCGGATTGTATCGTCCTGATAGCTATCGGAACGGAGACGTTTATCCGCCATTGCTGCACCACGAAGTAGCACCAAAGGTAAACTGGCTGTTGTGCGATTGTGCTTCTTTTATTCGGGTTTTATTTTCACGATTTTCTTATCGCGAATTATAACAAGTTCGCTGTTTTTTGTTTTTTTAAACTCAATAAGTTTATCGTAAACTTTTTCAAGTCCTTTAAGAATTTTGTTTTTCTCTTTAGCTTCTACAATTTTATTTTTATAACTTCTTGTCGATAATGTGGTTTCAAAGTACTATTGCAAAAAAATCCGGCAATGAATGCCGGATTGAATGCTTTTTGTTGTTTGCAAATGTTCTTCTCCTTATTTCAACTTAGCTACCTGTTCTTCAAAAAACTTTTTGGTCTCTATTACATCAGGAAGATTGTGATACCAGTTAGACTCGTGTTCAATAGAGAAAGAGCCGTTAAAGTTTTGCCTTTTAAGTTCAGCAAATACTGCCGGGAAATCAATAATACCTTTACCCACTACGGTGTCCGCAGCTTTGGTATCATCAAATTTTACTATATCCTTCAGATGCGCTCCGATGATATGTCCGTCTAATTTTTTCAAACATTCAACCGGGTCAAGGCCGCTGCGGGGCCAATGCCCCAGGTCTGCACAAGCGCCGATATTGCTATGTCCCTGGATAGCTGCAAGTACCGAATCCGGTGACCAGAAAGTGCTGGGCCTGGGATGATCATGAATAGCGATTTTGATTCCATAAGCGCCGGCGAGGCTGTCTGCCAAATCCCAATGCTCTTTCTTAGGCTCTGCTGTAATGTAACTGAGCCCAAAATCTTTTGCCAGATCGAAAGCCTGTATCCATTCATTCCTGTCTTTTGGCACAATGACGCCCATGGCAATGATGCTGATGCCCTTCGACTGTAATAATGCTTTTAGCTTGGCACGTGTGTCGGCATCCATTGCCGGACCAAACTTACCCTTCATATCTCCACCCAAAGGCTGATCAAAAAAAGCCTCCACATATTTAATGCCCGCGCTGTCCACCTT
>JACFNM010000317.1 GCA_019454915.1 Chitinophagaceae bacterium | reverse complement strand
TGATTTTTATTTCGAATAAACTGTGATGTAAGACCGGCACTAAGAGAAAGCCTGCCACTATCATGTTCAAGTGCATGATCCGGTTGAAAGATGCGCTGATAACCGCTAAGTCTATCGAATGAGGAAGCATCCAGAAGATAAAAGACGCCATAACAATAATCAGAACGGCGATACTCCAGGATAACGGAATTACCCAACCTTTCACGAATCTTAGCCCCACCCCTATTCCCAAAAAAAACATCACCGGCAATTGCATTACCTGGTGCCTTGGCATAGTCTCACAAAGCCATTCGTTCAAAACAAAGGAAAAAAGCCAGAATATACCGGCTAAGGCTATCAGAAAAAGGAGGTTGGCTATTCTTTTAGGCATGTAAAAATTTCTTCAACAATGGTATTCTCACTATCCCTTGCCGGATCAAATACCTTTACAATCTTATTGTCCGGAGAAATCAATAACAAATAAACGGAGTGATTGATGATACCGGACGAAGGTACCGTATATTTCCAGATGCCGATAGCGTGTAAAAATTGATCAAATGACTCCTGGCTGGACTGATAAGGCAATGCAAAATTCCATCCTTCAATATCCTCACCAAAATGGTCCCGATACCGCTTAATCTTTTCCACATCATCATTTTTCAAATCAAAACTGATCGTCACAAATTCCAGTTTAGAGGGCACCACCGACCTGTTGAACCGGTGGTATATCTGTTCTATCTGATTGTTAACCTTATGGCAAACATAAGGACAGTTCAGGTAAACAAAATTAATCAGTACAAACTTCTGCTTATCCTTCAGATGAAAGACCTGTTCTTGCTGGTTCATTAAACGGATATCCGGCATAGTGCGCGGCATTTCGCCGGCCTTTTCAAGCGTATAGGAAAAAATGGTAAACGCCGAAAAACCTAAAGTCCATCTCCAGATCACCGTAAAACATAGCAGCAACGCAATTACAGGAATCAAAATCTTCTTCACCGCATTTCAATTTTAATAATTTTCGATCCTACATCTGCCCTACTTGTTTATCCGGCATCCGGCTACTAACCGTTCTTAGCAGACACAGGCTGAGGCGTCGCTTTTTTCTTCATCAACCGGATGATGATAGACATATACATAATCAGTAATGCTATCAGGATAAGCCATATAAAAATAGTGGCATACTTTGCAAGTACTACTCCTGTTTCATGTGTCTTCTCGATAGGAATGCCTTTATAGTCTGCATATCTTCGGGGGATGCTTCTCAACCCTCCGCGATAGAAGAAGGCTATGAAACTATGCACGGCAATCACAAAAACCCATAAGCCGATCTTAGCAGATTTATCCTTTTCCTGTTCTTCCTTCGTGTGAGACAGATAAAACAGGAAACCGAGGATAAATAATACAACTCCTCCCAGCATATAGGTATGGAAGTGGGCTGGAACCCACAATGTATTATGTAATACTTTGTTGGCAGCAATCGTTGAGTCCACCACGGCAGAAAAACCGCCTATCGCCCAGCCCGCCGTACCGAAAAGGAATGCCAGGGGAATCACTCCCCATTTCACCTTAGAGTGATACAACTGCGCGATGACGCCAAACATGGTGATAGCAGTGGCGGGTATTGCGCTCATATAAGACGCGATTTGTCCGGCATACTGGAATCCCACAGGTTGTACGAAATCCATATACAAATGGTGGAAATAGGCAAACAGAATGAAAAAGAAAGTCGCATTCCATGAATAAACCACTATCTTATCCGTTTTCCATGGCCGACCGGTATATTCCGGCAACAGCGCATATACCCATCCAATACAACAATACAAGGTGATATTCACCAGGGTATGTCCAAAAAAGAAAATCAGGTTTTTCAGCAATAACGGGTCAAATGCGAGAGAAGGTTCCAGATGCTGCATCAGGAACATGATTAAAAATACGGCGCCTGCCAGAAAAGCAATTACACCCGGCACTAAGCTCACGGTTGTTATCATTACGATTGGCGGCAGTTCACGATCTACCTCTTTTTTCCGCAGGTATTGCCATCCAAGCAGATTGGTAAAACCTCCGAACTCTTTTGCCAATGCATAAATCAAATGGATAATACCCACTAACCAGGCAACGCCAAGGATCAGCAGCGATATAATAGATAAACCGGTAGCCCAACCCGGCCAAAAAGTACCTTTAAATGGTAATGGGTACAACAAATACCAGCCGGCGCCAAATTTACCAATCAACGTCGCGATGGTTAATCCGGCCACACCCAGCAATATCAGGAAATAAACCACATACCCGGTGGCGAGATTCAACTTCGCGTAACGGGTACTTATCAAATACCACAAAGCAGCAAAAGCCATGCTATACAGAACACCTGCCATACCCAGTCCGTGCAGGGTCATTAATACGTAAAACGTATCCATTCCAAGATCAAATACTTCGCCCTGATTAAGGCGCATCAGCAGCCCCAAAACGATAAGCAGCGGGAAAGCAATCAGGAATGTAACACCCCAGGTAATAACCAGTTTACGTTGTTTTTTAATTTCGTCAGAACTTATTTGAAGCATAACCAGTTTTTTTTAATTAATGTGAATCTTACCAACCATTAAGCCATGTGGCACTCCGCAGTACTCCATACATAAAATATGGTATTCTCCTTTTTCCGGAAATACATGCTCGAGTGTGTTATTATACTGGGGCATGGCTTGCGTTTGCGTTACCAGAACCCCATCACTATTGTATATTCCAAAACTGTGATTTACATCCGATGAGGTTACGACAAATCTTATCTTTTTATTAGAGGGTAGCGTTATCTCATTGGCTCCCATGAATTCAGCCGGACTCTTATCAGTCGTTCCTTTGTCCATTTTCCACATCCACTGCATCGCCACCACCGTGACGGTTTCGTCCGGCTCACCCTGAAACCGCTCATAGGGCAGAAGTCTGAGCGTTATCAGCAACACGACAATAATGGACAATGATAGTACGAAAAAATACCTGCCGCGAAGTTTATATACCTTCTTCTTGGCCACGGTTTTTTCTTCCTCTTTAGAAGAGGTGGAGATTAAAAACAAAACAACTGCAACCACCACGGCTCCGGCAATGAAGGAAATGATAGCAGCGAAAGACTGGATTGTTAGTAAGGTGATTAAATAAACCATAATCAAGAATTTGCTTTAAGCAATATTGAGTAGAATACGAAAGTGTCGATTTTCAATCTAAACGGACAATCAACAACATAAACCCGATCAAAAATAAGGAGTTTTAAAATAAAAGACATTTTAATCCTTTATTTGTTTTAAGCCCATTATTCTTTAATCCGATCATCTCCCTTCACTTTTTATGATAGGGGAAGTTACTTAAAAAATAGTTCAGAATAAATTTATCGCTGATAGATTTTTCAGACAGACGGGAAAAAGAAAAAGAGTGGGACGATAAGGTTGAAGCCCGACGATAAACCAATAAAACTTCGCCGGAATATATTCCGGCGAAGCATTAACCAGGTTAAATATATCGTCAGTTATTTCCCGGCAAACATCTCATTATCCTTATTACCTCCGGATATGAGATACGCCATCAAATCCTTTAACTCTTCCGCGTTCAACCGGTTGATCAACCCGGGCAACATCGGCGACACGTCGGATACCATGGTTCTGGCAACGTCTTTCTTAGGTAAATTACGTGTTATTTGGGGAGCAAACGGATTCTGAGAGATAACATAATCCCCTCCTTCTTCTTTTATCAACCTACCCATCACCGAACCGCCGTCCTTCAAATAAAACACCGTTGACCCGTACTGATCCGAAATGGTTTTACTGGGTTCAATAATAGCTTCCAGAATATCTTTCGTTGAAAATCGGGTGCCCAACTGGGTAAGGTCAGGACCGGAAGTGCCGCCCTCTCCTTTCATTGTATGACATGCCGCACACTGAGACGCGGCAAACATGGCTTTACCAAGTTCAAAATTCCGGTGAGTAAGTCCGCTGTCCACAACGGCTACGGCTTCCTCTACCGACCACCTTTTCCCCGGACCCTGCGGTTGTATAGCGGCTTCTGCTGCCACATTTCCCGGCCGGTTAGCGATGGAATCCCCGGAAATGGTATTGAAATGAGCAAATTCCGCTTTAGGCACGTTCTCCAGAGCATTTGTCCTCATTTTATTAATAAATCCTCTGAAACTATGTCCTCCGAGAAAACTGAAAGCGGTATAAAACCACTTAAAGTATTCTTCTCTCAATTCGGGCGTCCATCCGGTCTTAGCCTGCGTTAGCACATTCGCCAGATAAGTTTGTTGCTGTGGCGGCACTTTGGACAGCATCGCCGCAATATCCATTCCATACTGCGGATTCCTCATAATCAAATCAGACGATGATGTGAAGGTCGCCTGTGTTTCTTCATCCTTTGCAGAAGCCATTAATGCCATGGTTTTTTCCACAGCTTTCGGCGCTTCCAGGTATACCAGTACTTTCGCCAGCTCACGGTTCAACTCATTGGTTTTTGCCGGATAATGAGGATCAAGATATTCGATTACTCCTTCTCTTACCGCACCCAATGGCTTACCCATTCTTAAAATGGTGAGTTCAATGGCGCGGGCGATATCTAACTGCTGGGATTCGGACAGATTACTGTAATCAACGGCTGTCAGCGCCTTAAACGCCTGATCCTTTAACCCAGCGTCTCCCTGGCGGGCCAGGGCAATTAAGGCTGAGGTAGCCGCCACCGGATCCTTTTCATCCAACGCCCGCTGTTGCCATTGGGCTACCGGTTGATGTTCGATCGCTATTCTGGCAGCATACCGGACAAAGCGATCCGGATGGTTTAAATGCTTCCAGGCAAAATCCACAGCTCCATCCTGAGGTCCCAGATGATACGCT
>JACFNM010000316.1 GCA_019454915.1 Chitinophagaceae bacterium | reverse complement strand
GACTCAAAATCTGGTATTGGCAACAATGTGCAGGTTCGATTCCTGTTCCGGGCACTTGATTATCAACTAATTATGAAGGTTCATGCATGTGAACCTTTTTTAATTTATCAAAATTTGCAAACAATTTGCAAACAATTTGCAAACAAAGACTTTAACTTAATCAAATTGAGATTTTCTGCAAATGATTTTAGGAAAGTGAAAGAACTATTCATTGCAAAATTACGGCTTTCCTTTCTTTAAATGACTTACAATAAAAAAACCTGCCCGGAAAAAGCAGGTTTTAAGAATTCACTATAGAATTTATAACGTCATTATTCTATTGCTGAAAACCGTCTACTGAATTTATACGGCCCGATATTCCTTGTTTTGATATATTCAATCACCTCCGAACGAATAAAATAAACCCTGCCTCTTTGTTTGTGAAAAGGCAAGCCTCTTTTCATCCAGTCCGTGAGCGTGACTAATGAGATATCCAAAACATCTGCAATATCGCTTCGGGAAACAAACGATTCGGTATCCATACCATTTGTTTTATGTTCCGCCTTTAAATCTTCCAGGCATTCCTTTATCGCTTCTTTTACCCATCGCTTAATATCATTCTCATTAGGAACAAATAAAGTTTCCATACCACCACATTTTCTTTTTTACACAAACCATAGTTACGGAAATATTCAACAACTACCTTTAAACTTCACCGACCCTCCGCTAATTCCTCCATTCTTTCTCGGATCATCCACCTGTTCAAATTCCAGCAACGCTTCCATGATACTGTTACCGGATGCTATTACCTGATCCTTATGTCCAATTTCAAATTCTTCCACCCGCTCATTGGCTACTTTAAATAAAACCAATTCGCTTTTGCTGTCAATGATGTAATATTTCATATTTCTTTGTTTAATATGTACACCTGGCTTCCCCGTATTGGATTGTAAGAAGGGATATACCGGATATATCCCAACTCGCTTAAATCCCGCATGCACTTGCGATAGGTAGCCATGCCTGATATTTTTGCCAGCCGCATCAGATCTTTGCTGTATATAGATAGAGGCATTTGATGATCCTGGATTTTAGAGCAGTACAGTATGGCAATGAATAAGCTGATGTGTGAAGGCCCTACGCGCGGGTCCTCACATACCGTTTCCACAAAACCATATAATGTACTGCTGCCATCCATCGCTTAATGCACCTTTTGCTTCCGGCTTTGCTTCTTTACCGGTTCATCACTTTTTGGTTTTTTAGCCTGCTTTTGTTTCTCTTCCTTTTTTTGAGATGGTGCAGGCTCTGGTCTTTCTTTTTGCTCCTGCATTTGCAGCTGGCTCACCCTTTGTTTCAATTGTCCGGCTAACTCTTTACCGATATACTGTTTCTCCACGAGTTGTTCGGTTGGTATCCGCTCCTTGTTTTGGTCGTACACATTCAAAGCGCCCAGGGTGATATTGGGCGAGATATACAACTTTTCTTCGTTTCCATTGCTACCAACAAAGGTTGCTTTCTGCAGATTTCCCCGGCGCAGGGAATCAATCAATGATTGCTTGTATTGTTCGTTGACTAATTCTTTGATGGGATATTTTGAAAGCACATTTTCCAGATCAAACCCGTAGTTTTTGGTGTATTGCTTCATTTCAAAATTTCCGTTATCGAGTTTCTTCTTAAAGTTCAGCTTGTTCCAGGCTTCATATTCGTTGCCATCTTTGCTCACCAGGTTCTTATAAACAGGCCGGCCATCGAGCAGGTTATAGCCCTCTTTCAACGTGTATTTGATATCCTGCTTTGCCTTTTGTTCTCCATTTTCTTCACCGTTGCCTGCAACCTTTCTTGAGGTAATGTAATAGGTCTGTTTTACAGAATCCGCCCGTCCATCTTTTTGCAGTTGCAAGTCAAACTTGTTGAGAAAATAGTAATCGGATGTGGCAGATTTTTTTAAATGGAGGTTTGCCGTTACCTGGTCGCCGTCATAATTCTTTTTAAATTCATGTTGTATCAACGGCACGCCCTGTTCCATTTTAGCTTTCAATTCAGGCGTAAAAGCCTCCGCAAACCCTGTCCGTTTTAACTGGCTTTCATTGAAGCCCATTGCTTTTTCATCCATGATGATTTCATTTTATGATGATTAAATAGGAAATTTCCTGATAACCCGCGCAAACCGTTACTGCGGCAATCTTGCTTTCAAAATAGTCCTGGATTTAACCCGGAGAAGCAGCGACCTTCCACCGTTCTTTTCTGTTACCTGGATGATCAGCTCTTTTGTTTTAGGAATGGTAAAAGGCGGAAAAGCCAGTAGCAATTCACCGGAAGATTGACCGATAATTAGACTTCCCGCATCACTGTATAATGGCTGTAATTCGATTTCCTGGATAGCGGTACGCTTTGCTCTTTTCCTGTCACGGATAAAGAAGCGGGCAAAATCGGGCTGGTAGGCGATGAGTGACCTGTTTTCTAATTGCAGGGTAAACCACATCGTCTGCTGATCCAGGTAAATGCCTGATAAAGACAGGCGCATCTTTTGCTGCTGATCACTTTTATGTAAGAACGGGTTTTGTTTTTTTACTTTCTCTGACAAAGTTTTTATCGCCGATTCATCTATAGGCGTATCAGATAAAAAAGCAGCCTGCCTTTTGTTAGTAGTATCGACAGAAAAAGATATATTCAATAACGGTGGATCATCCGCATAATCCACAATAAAGGAATAAAAGCGGGCATCACTTGTCACAACCGACAGATTGGTTTGTTTAAAATGCTGCCAACCGGCTTTGATCTGCAAAATATTTTCTACTCCTCTTGCTTTCTGCGCGAGTATTGCGGCACTCCCCCTATCCACGCTTTTAATAGCAAAAGGAAATATGAGGTTACTCGTTTTATCATAGGTTACAGCGATATGATAGGGTTTGATTTCTTCTGCCTGAATTACGTTATCCTGCATTTGCGCTTCAATCGGCAACTGCAGGGAGAATAATATTCCAGCCATTAATGCTACACTAATCCTTTTCATACACGAAGGAATTTTAAAATGATAAAATTTCTTTTATTGGCTTTTCTGGTTATTGTCACGCAGCAATACCCGGTATCCAGACTTTACGGTTACTTTTATCAGCTTTGCTTTTTTACCGATCAACGCTTTTGCCGTCTGGATACCTGCACTGGCTGCCTGGGCCCCAAGAGAGGGATCAAGAGTGGCAAAGCTCATGCTTTGAATGGCCTGGTCACCGGATTGTTTGGCAACATCCCTGGTAATCGCTCCCGGGATAAAGACCCCTTCCATTCCATCCAGGTCATATACTGATAAATCTACGGGCAGGATATTGTTTTGATGCCTGATAGTCGTGATGTGAATGGCTAATCGTTCTCCATTAAGTGAGGCCATACCATTGATAAACTGATCTTTGGGAACCATAACGCCATTGAGATAAATATCAGTTACCAGTTGTAGCTTTATCGTTGCCCCACTCACCAGGGTTTGCGTTTCCGGGATAATTGCCTGAACAGCGTTCTGCATATTTTCTTCATCCGTCACAGCCTCATCCAGGGCGTAAAATCTATTGATCCGTTGAAAGGGGGACTCTTTGGCGCTGTCTATAGCCGTTGCAGGTTGTTTTGATTGTAGCAAAGAAATATTGCCTGTATTCGTTTTAGCAGAAACAGCAAATACCTGCCCTTTACGCTTTTCTGATTGCTCCTGCAGCTTTTCTTTTACCCGGTCGGGATGCTGGATATCCAAAATCTTTTCTAACATGCCATTGATCTGCTCCATTTCCGGGTTAACGGCACTATCATCTCCCTGCATGGCTTTCATCATGTTTTCCAAGCGGTCAATGTCTGATGTATTAACAGAGGCGCCCGGATTACCGGAGAGTATCTCAGTTGTCAATTCTTTATCTGTTTCCGTTTTTAATGGCTGATTATTTTTATTCAATGCTTCGTCCAATTGCGCCAGCTTACTGTATACTTTTGCTTCGTTCGGGTCTTCCGTGCTTTGCAATTCCTGTGGATAAGGATCATAAGTAAAACCCATTGCTGTATCCCGAAGGCTGCCTGCAATAGCAGTTTTTTTATCGAGCGAAGTCAAATTGTAATAAGGATCAGTTTTTAGCAGGGAACGATAGCGGGCGGAATCCTTATCCGCCTGCTCATAAAAGCGCAGCTTATTCCAGTTGCTGTCTTTACTTACTACCGGTTCCGGCAGGTTCATGTTAAATCCTCTTTGTGCCGGTTTTTGAGCTTTAGCCTCCGTAGCGCCAATTAACCCGATTGACCATAGCAGGAAGGTCATAAACGGGAAGATGAGCAGCGGCAGCAGGAGAAAGAATTTCCGTTGTCGGAGAAATTTTGCTGAATGCGTTAATCGTTTTTCCATAATCTGTTTTGTTTTACTTGCTGTTGGTAAACTTGTTCAATAAAATCAATGCTGTCCATTAGTCCTTGCCTCACTGCGAGGATACTATCATGCTTTAATTTTCCTGCTTTAGATGTTTGCAGGCTGTCCATGTATTTTTTGAATTGTTGGATATTGTGGTATTGCCTTTCTGTAAGCACCATCGCAGGTTGAAAAGCGCTGATGGTATCGCTTTCTATAGCATAGCCGGGAACAGACATCTTTTCAATCCTTAATTTCCCGGAAGGATTTTCAAAAGCCCGGGTAGCAATATGGATACTGCCGCCTCCGGCAAGCAAACAGAATATTGCAAGGCAGATTTGCTTGGACCGTTTGCTATATCTTTCCGCTTTATGATTTAAATAGTTTGCGCACTTTCTTTGTCTTCTCTCAATAACTGCCGCCCATCGCTGCCATACGGGCTGCATTACTGATTGTTTTGCTTTTCTTTTTTTGAATATGCCGAACATCACTATCGTGTTATGGTTTTGAGGTCTTTGT
>JACFNM010000315.1 GCA_019454915.1 Chitinophagaceae bacterium | reverse complement strand
AGCCAATCATCTCGAAGAAAAGATTGTTCTACACGGGGCTATCTATGATCAGCAGGTACTTACCGGATTTTTCTCAAAAAGTATAGTCTGTATTTCCCCCTCTCAGGCCGGGCTTTCGGTGCTCATGAGCATGGGATATGGAGTCCCTTTTCTCACAAGTGTGGACGCAATAACCGGTGGTGAGATTTTCAATATAAAAAATGAAGAAAATGGACTTATTTACGACGGATCGGAAAATGGGTTGAAAAAATCCATAATTTGGGTTATCAGAAACAGGGAAAGAATGTTAACCATGGGGAGAAACGCCAAAATGCACTATGACAGTTTTCGAAAGCCCGAAGACATGGCTAATGCCATAAAGGGAGCGATTGAATATGTTTTATCGAATTAAAAGAACACCCCGGTTGCTCATCCGGAAAATTCAATACCGATAAACAGAGGAAATGATTAATCTCATTCGGAATCATTTTACTTTCCGCCGGCTGAAAAAGCAATTTAAGAATAAAAACTTATCCTGGCTGTCTTTTTACGATAGCGAGACGAAAATACCCGATAGATGCCGGATTCAACGCTTCGTAATACTGCGAAAGGCTGTTGTAGGAGATTACTCTTACATTGGGTACAATACGAATATTTACCATGCGGAAATTGGTAAATTTTGTTCTATCTCAAAAGATATATCAATAGGATTGCCTTCTCATCCCTCTAAATTTATTTCAACATCTCCCATATTTGTTAATCGTATCAATGGCACCGGTTACACCTGGACGGGCGAGGATGTTTTTGTCTCTATCCCTAAGAAGGTAAGGATAGAAAATGATGTGTGGATAGGCATGAAATCTACGATTATGGGAGGAGTGACCATTGGCAATGGCGCCATTATTGCCGCCCATTCGGTGGTTACGAGAGATGTTCCGGCGTATGCGGTAGTGGCCGGCGTGCCGGCAAGAATCATCAAATACCGTTTTTCAGAAGCGATTATCGATGCATTGCAACAATCGCAATGGTGGAAATTGCCTGACGAGTATCTTAAAGACAAGGTCGGTCTTTTTCAACAGGAACTCACAGATGACAATATTGGTTCGATAGTCGAAAATCTTAATATTAAATAATCTAATAGTACAAATTGTAAGGCAAATGTTTGATGATAAGAAGTTGCTAATTACGGGCGGCACAGGCTCATTCGGTAATGCGGTGCTCACCCGGTTCTTAAATACAAATTTCGGAGAGATACGGATATTTAGCAGAGATGAGAAGAAGCAGGATGATATGCGTAAGGTGTTCAATGATCCTCGAATCAAGTTTTATATCGGTGATGTAAGGGAATACAATTCAGTGGAGAATGCTATCCGCGGAGTTGACTATATTTTCCATGCGGCGGCGCTTAAGCAGGTGCCTTCCTGTGAATTCTTTCCGATGGAAGCGGTAAAAACAAATGTGGAAGGAGCTGCCAATGTGTTAGACGCAGCTATTCGTAACGGCGTGAATAATGTGGTGGTGCTCAGTACCGATAAAGCCGTTTACCCCATTAATGCTATGGGTATGAGCAAAGCGATGATGGAGAAAGTAATGGTTGCAAAGTCCAGAACAGTTGCGGCTGAACAGATAGTGCTTTGCGGAACGCGTTACGGAAACGTTATGGCCTCCCGTGGATCGGTGATCCCGTTGTTTATTGAGCAGATTAAGGCCGGCCATGCCTTAACCATCACAGATCCGAAAATGACCCGGTTTATGATGACTTTGGAGGACGCGGTGGATTTGGTTTTGTATGCCTTCACCAATGCACAACCCGGTGATATTTTTGTGCAAAAAGCACCGGCTACCACCATAGAAATTCTCGCTACGGCTCTCAAAGAGTTGTATAATGCCCATAACAAGATAAAAATTATCGGTACCCGGCATGGGGAGAAATTGTACGAAACACTGGTAACTCGTGAAGAGATGACCAAGGCAATTGATATGGGGAACTATTTCAGGATACCCGCTGACAATCGTGGACTCAATTATGAACGTTATTTTTCTATTGGTGATAAAGACGTTTCGAAGATTGAAGATTATCATTCTCATAATACCAACCAAATAGGCCTTGAAGAAACCAAGAAGTTGTTGTTACGGCTTGATATTATTCAAAAGGATTTAAAAATTAAGGATGCAGAATAGGCGGAAAAAAGTAGGAATTACGGGCCAAAATGGCTTTATAGGTTCTTACCTGTATAATACGTTATGCCTGCGAAAGGATGAATTTGAACTGATTCCTTTTGACAGGTCGGCTTTTGCACATCCGGGTCAATTAGCGGGATGGGTCAAACAGTGCGACGCGATTGTTCATCTTTCCGCATTAAACCGGCATCCGGATCCTGAAGTAATTTTTGATACGAATGTTGACCTGGTGAAGAAGCTCATCAGCGCCATGGAAGTATCCAACGTGACGCCTCACGTTATTTTCACTTCTTCTACGCAGGAAGAGATGGATAATTTGTATGGCAATTCAAAAAAGGAAGGCCGGAGACTTTTCTCTGATTGGGCAAATAAGCATAACGCTAAATTCAGCGGCATGGTTGTTCCTAATGTCTTTGGTCCTTTTGGGAAACCTTTTTATAATTCTGTAGTGGCGACTTTTTGTCATCAGCTTTGTCATCAACAGGAGCCTGAAATCAACAAAGACGGATTTCTGAAGCTCATTTATGTGGATGAATTGACTAAGCATATCGTTGATGCAATAATCAATGAGACCCACCGCCCCGAGTGGGATGTGCCGCATACCGGCGAATACTACGTATCACAAATCCTATCCCAGTTGAACAGTTTTAAAGATTTGTATTTTGATAACGGCATTATTCCTTCGCTGCCAAATCAATTCAGTGTGAATTTGTTTAATACTTTCCGGAGTTTCATGAACCCGGGTGAACAATTTCCCCGACATCTGAAATTAAATACCGATGACCGCGGTACCTTTGTTGAGTTGATAAAGTTGAACGCAGGAGGGCAGGTATCTTTTTCCACCACTCATCCGGGTATTACAAGGGGCAACCACTTCCATACCCGGAAAATAGAGAGGTTTGCGGTCATCAAAGGAAGGGCCCGGATTCAGTTAAGGAAATTTAATACAGCAGAGGTATTCAACTTTGATTTAAACGGAGATGAGGCCTCTTACGTAGATATGCCTGTTTGGTATACACACAATATTACCAACACGGGAAATGAAGAATTGTACACCATTTTCTGGATCAATGAATTTTTTGATCCGGCTGATTCGGATACGTTTTTTGAAACAGTCTGAAATGAAGGAACATATTGCTTAGCAACAACATGATAAAAAAACTAAAAGTCATCACGGTAGTCGGTACCCGACCCGAAATAATTCGCTTGTCACGGGTTTTAGCGAGGCTTGACGAATCTGAAGCCATAGATCATATTCTTGTTCATACCGGACAGAATTACGATTATGAATTAAATCAGGTTTTCTTTGAGGACCTCGAACTGAGAAAGCCGGATTATTTTTTAAATGCCGCCGGCGGAAATGCAACCACTACGGTGGGACAAATTCTGATTAATATAGATCCCATATTGGAAAAAGAGCAACCGGATGCTTTCCTGGTGTTAGGGGACACAAACAGTTGCCTTTGTGCGATACCGGCAAAAAAAAGGAAGATCCCCATTTTCCATATGGAGGCGGGTAATCGTTGTTTTGACCAGCGAGTTCCCGAAGAAACAAACCGAAAAATTGTGGACCATGTTAGCGACATTAACCTGACTTATTCTGATATCGCCCGTGAATATTTACTCAGAGAGGGCCTACCGGCCGATCGTATCATAAAAACCGGCAGTCCGATGTTTGAAGTACTACATCACTACTTACCGAAAATTAATCGGTCGGAGATACTGAAAACCCTGTCTCTTGAAAAAGGCGGATATTTTGTGGTGTCAGCGCATCGTGAGGAAAATATTAATACTGAGAAGAACTTTAATAGTCTGGTCGTTATCCTAAACAGACTTGCGGACATCTATAAAATCCCGATAATTGTATCTACGCATCCCAGAACGCGGAACATGATTAAAGAGAAATCAATTCTGTTTAATGAACTGGTTCAATTAGAGAAGCCCTTTGGATTAAGTGATTATTTATGCCTTCAGACCAATGCAAAGGCGGTGCTTTCCGACAGTGGTACTATTTCTGAAGAATCATCTATTCTTAATTTTCCTGCTTTAAACATCAGGGAAGCACATGAACGGCCTGAAGCCATGGAAGAGGCTTCCGTTATGATGACCGGGTTGAACACCGACCGGGTGCTGCAGGGATTGAAGCAATTAGAGTATCAGCAAAGGGATTCAAGAAACTTCAGACTGGTAGCTGATTATTCAATGCCAAATGTGTCAGAAAAAGTGGTACGGATTATTATTTCTTATGTAGACTATATTCAACGCGTAACCTGGCAAAATTTCTGAAATGCGAGTACTTTTTTTACTCTTATACTACCCGGAGAGAAAGGAATCTTCTAATTTATATGCCGATTTAATAGATGAGTTTGCAGATAATGACCATGAGGTTACGGTGGTAAGTGGTGTAAAAGGGAATCAGTCCTCTTCTTTTCATACGGAAGGAAACGTTAAGGTACTTCGAATTAAAACACAGAAAATTTTCAACACGCACCCTATTCTAAAGGGTATAGCGACCGTGAGGATTCCCTATATTATTAAAAGGGCGATCAAAAAATACCTTTCAAACGAAGTATTTGATTTGGTTATTACGCCGACGCCTCCTATTACGTTCGTAAATATTGTGGCATGGCTTAAGAAAAAAAGCCCGATCCGGTCTTTTTTAATTCTTCGGGATATTTTCCCCCAAAATGCCAGGGACCTCGGCATGATG
>JACFNM010000314.1 GCA_019454915.1 Chitinophagaceae bacterium | reverse complement strand
AATAAAGGATGCAAATATTTTCGATATTTAAAATACAGAACATACCATCACCGGTATCATGATGATTGATGGAAATGTGGTTGCCCTAACCAGCGATGCCGGTGATCCTGAAGCAAATTCTAACTTTCAAGGGACTTTCACCGGAATACTGAAGGGAGACCCGGTAACTCTGGCGTATTCGTGTATTAAATTTGTGATATCGGGTCTTGTACCTGAAAACTACCGGTACTTCCCAATAATTCTTACAAAAATCCGGAACATTAAAGCAGTCAGCCCAAGTTCTGTATTCCAACACACACAGCATTTTGCAGATAACGGCTATCTGTCAGACCGGCATGGGCGAATTCAACCGGCTCACGTTGCCCCTGCTTCAATTTTCTTGCTTATTCATGTGTTTAAAGCCTTAATTTTGCACCTTTTTTGTTCATGGAGTTTATAGGATATATTGCTTCAATTCTGATTGGCGTATCGCTTGGACTTATTGGTGGGGGCGGCTCTATTCTTACGGTGCCGCTGCTGGTGTATGTATTTAAGCTACCTCCCGTTACCGCTATTTCTTATTCTTTGTTTATTGTAGGAATCACCAGCCTCTTTGGCGCTGTGGATAATTTCAGAAAGAAACAGGCAAATTTAAATCTTGCCCTGCCGCTCGGTATTGTTTCTCCCGCTACAGTTTTTTTGGTGCGCAAACACCTGGTACCGGCCATACCGGAAAATATCCTGGCGATAGGAGACACCTGGATTACCAAGTCCATGCTCACGATGGTGCTGTTTGCCATCCTGATGCTGGCAGCATCGCTCTCCATGCTGAAGAAGACCACCATTCAACCCACGGGGACAACCACCATTCATAAGGCTTCCGATTATCTGCTTCTCGGGCTGTTTGGATTGGGCATCGGATGCGTAACCGGATTTTTGGGTGCGGGTGGCGGTTTCCTGATAATCCCGGCACTCGTAGTGTTGTTAAAGCTCCCGATGAAGCAGGCTATCGGTACCTCTTTACTGATCATCGCCATTAACTCCCTGATTGGCTTCGGCGGCGATATTGGACACTACGAGATTCACTGGCGTTTTCTGCTGTTCATTACCGGTATTGCCACCGCAGGAATATTTATAGGAACATTTATGGCCCGAAAAATTCCCGGACAAAAATTGAAAAGGGGCTTCGGATGGTTTGTATTGGTAATGGGTATCTATATTATCGTACAGGAAATGATAACCCTTTCTCAATAATTCAAAGGTTATTATCCAATTCCTCCTTTAAGACGACAAACTTTTTTTGAAACGTAGGCGAATGCTTATAAATCAGGTCTATAAACGACTGCCCATACCGGGCGTAATAGGGGAGGACGTTTTCCACTCTTTCCTGCAGTCCGTTTCGCGGAAAGAGGAGGGATTTAAGCCTTTGTATTTGATCCCGCTGAATTTCAAACCGGCGCTTCTCCGCCCTGAGCATCTTCTTTTCCAAATTGTGCAATGGCTTCAGGACTTTTGCTTCCAGGGCATTTACATGCCGGGTGAGCGTCACGTCTATTGCTCCGGCTAAAGATTCTACGGTCTTATATACTTTCTTTAACTGCTCAATTTCTTTTTCAAGCGTTAATTGATGATGAGTTTTGGCCCTGACGATTTCATTCAGGATAGCCGATTCATTGCTGAAAATATCTTGTGTACCAAGTTCCAGTTTCTCCATTAATTGCCCGGCTTTTGATTCAACCACCAGGAAGGAATTTCTTTGTAATAATAAAGGATAAGGAACTTTGTAATATTGGAATAGCGCTTTCAACTCAAGCCAGTAGGCAACTTCGGAACCTCCGCCAATAAATACAATATTGGGCAGGATAGTCTCCTGAAATAAACCCCGAAGCACCACGTTGGGGCTAAATCGTTCCGGATGATTTTTTAACTCCTCCTCCAATTGTTCGCGGGTAAAATGGATGCCGGTATGATGTACCTCATATCCATCTTCCAACTGAACGATTCTTTCCCGGAGGTCATCTTTCATATAGAAAAGGTTGATATCGCGGGGATTGACCTGGGCAAAATATTTTTCTGCCAGTTGCCGAGCGGTCTCCGCTACCAGCGCTGCCGGAGTCTGCGTAAATAAATCATCTTCAAATACCTTCAGCATCTTCTTTTTAAACAACACATCGTCAGCGATAATCACAATCAATCCATAGGATCCGAACAGGCTGTTCACAAATCTGAAAGTGGCTTCCTGCATGGAGGCGGATTCCAGATAACATTGCCTCAATAAAGCGATAAGTGAACTGCCATGTTGATATACACCCAGTTCTCCGCCAATCCGTTCAATGACCGTTTCAAGCCCTTTTGGTTTCATTCTGCCAACGGCGCCGGTTTGCGTGGTATCCCAGGTTAACTTTTCCCCGTTCAAAAAGATATGGTTCAATTCCTCCAAATCGTTGTCCTCACTTCCCATATAATAAACCGGAACGAAGTGATAATCGGAATACTGGTTGTTCAATTCATCAGCTATTTTGATGGCATGAACAATTTTATAAATGAAATACAAATAGCCGGTAAAAAGGTTGGGCTGATGAGCCGTACAGATGGTGAAAACGTTGCGCTCTGCTAACCTTTGAATATTGATTTTTACTTTTTCAGAGGTGTTGATTTCTGCGTATTGCCTGTTAAGCACTTCTACAAGCGTATCGCGGTCGGTGTTGAAACCCGCCCTTTCCCTGATGGCTGATTCAATCCCCGACAGGTCAGGCGTATGTTGATAAAAAGATCCTAATGAGTTATGTTGCTGAAGATAATCTATAGCCAAAGCGGAGAAGGCATTGGTACATTCATAATCAATCCATTCGGCAGAAAAATTCATGACTTTCAAATAAAATATGTGGCAAATTAGCCAATTCGTAGCAATGAAAAGTGAATTTATGGGGATATTGAATGGTTGAATAGCCTCTTCTTACATCCCTAAAAAGCTACAACCTCCTGTATGAGGAGGTTGCGCTTGAAGTTGATTGACACTAACCCACCATATTTTAATTGATTACCTCGGGAGAGGCATTGAATGGGTTCGATTTTACAACAAGTAAGCAAATTGATGATTAGTGATTGACTATTTATCAATTTTATATTTACTTGATAGTGTAAATATAAGAACTCTTTTATCCGATATCAATACCTTAAAGTGGGTATTTAAGTTAATTTTTTTTATATAAAAGTGGAGGCTTGTTTATGTAGATTTCTAATAATCAAGTGTTTATAGTAACGATTTAATAGATTATACTAAATTTAAATAAGTGTAAACACGTACAACCATGAAATCAGATTCAATCAGTAGTATTTCACTCTTTTTCCCTCCGGGCTGCTGTTCCCTTCACCGGAATAAAAATTGACTGATAATAATCATTGACATCATTGATCCCGGTGTGGTAAATGAATGTTTTATTGATTTAGCTTTCCGTCATCACATCAAAATAAATTTTTATGACAAGTTTAAAAGGAAAGGTTGCTTTGGTAACCGGCGGTGGATCCGGGTTAGGACGGGCAACAGCACAGGCATTGGCTACAAATGGTGCAAAAGTAATTGTATCTGATATCAGCCGGGAACATGGCACGGCCACCGTAAGTATTATTGAAAAAGATGGAGGTACTGCTTACTTTATTCCCGCAGATGTAGGCAAAAACGAAGATTGCGTCGCGCTAATCTCCGGGACAGTGGAGAAATACGGGAGTCTCGATATCGCCGTTAATAATGCAGGTATCGGAGGAGAGTCAAACCCGGTGGCGGATATGAGTATAGACGGCTGGCTGCAGGTTATCAATATCAATCTGAACAGCGTGTTTTACTGCATGAAAGCAGAGATTCAGCAGATGCTAAAACAGGGTAAAGGAGTCATTGTAAATATGGCTTCCATTTTAGGACAGGTCGGCTTTGCCAATGCTGCCGGATATGTAGCTGCCAAGCATGGGGTAGTGGGGCTTACCAAAACGGCCGCCCTGGAATACAGTTCCGGGGGAATACGTATAAACGCTGTAGGTCCGGCCTTCATTAATACTCCCTTACTGGATAGCCTGAATGATGAGCTGAAACAGGCGCTGATTACCCAACATCCGATAGGAAGACTCGGGGAAGCCAACGAAGTGGCGGAATTGGTATTGTGGCTCAGTTCGGATAGCGCTTCTTTCGTTACCGGAGGGTACTATGCGGTAGACGGAGGTTTTCTAAGCCGGTAAACGGTATAAATATGTAAAGCAAAGAGCTGACATCGGTTATGAAATAGTTCATAAAACAGATGCCAGCTCTTTGTGGTTTCAGCGATGGGTTTTTCAATGATTATTCTTCAGGAATTTCATTGAGTGGAGGTACATTCTTTTCAAATCCGTCATAACCTTCATTTTGATTGATAACGCCGCTCACGTTTAAATTAATCGCACTCTGCGGAATGGGCCACAGAACGTGATAAGGACTTATTGTATAACGGTCTCCATGATTTGTGAGTACTCCTTTGTTATAGAAATCTGTTTTTTCCATGATTCTATCGTAGAAGAAGTTATCCTGTGAGAAGTTCTGTAAACTGTAGGTCTTTCCATTATATGCCGTCTTTCCTGTCATTGCGAAAAGGTAGGACATGCGGGTCAGTTCCACTTTTCTGGGTTCTTCATAATAAAGCTCCCTGACGCGTTCATCAAGAATGGTACCTATGTTTACATCCCCGGCGGTAAACGGTTGACATCCGGCTCTTTCTCTCACTTTGTTGAGATCGGCTGCCGCTAAATCGTTTTGGCCTTTCCAAAAATAGGCTTCTGCTCTCAAGAGGTATGTCTCCGCGAGACGGAAAACATACCAGTCTGTATGCCCGCCATTGGGAACATTATTCTGAAAATCGGGGATGAACAATTTGTAAT
>JACFNM010000313.1 GCA_019454915.1 Chitinophagaceae bacterium | reverse complement strand
TGCTGTTGGTTTTGCCGGCATCAGTAAAGAAATCAACCTGACGTCAGGCTCATCGGAAAACATACCCTTTGTACTCGGGGATGCCGATTATCAGTTAGACGACATCATCGTAACCGCACAAAAGAAAGAAGAAAGACTTCAGCAGATTCCATTCGCCATCAGTGCATTGACTGCCCGGGAGGTAAAAGATTTCAGGCTATGGAATACGGGTGATATTACGGCTATTGTTCCCAACCTGTATTCTGGTAATTCAGGCGACGAAAGAAATGTTTCTTCAATTCGCGGTATCGGCACTACCTCCTACGATCCTGCTGTAGCCACTTATATAGATGGTGTCAACCAATTTACTTTAGATACCTACACCGCACAATTGCTGGATGTTGAGAGAATTGAGGTGCTGCGCGGCCCCCAGGGAACATTATACGGGCGCAATGCCATGGGAGGTGTAATCAATATCATTACCAAACAGCCATCCGATATCCCTAACGCCTTCGCAGAAGTAAGTTTCGGGAATTACAATCTCCAAAGATATGAAGCTGGATTCCGTACGCCACTCATTAAAAACAAACTTTATCTGGGTGTTGCAGGTCTCTTTAATAAAAGAGACGGTTATTATACCAATACTTTTCTTAACGAATCATTCGATAAACAACATACCTACACCGGAAACTATTATCTAAAATACAAGCCCGCCGATAAGTGGATGATATCCTTAAACCTGAAGCACAAGGCAAACAGGAACGATGGAGCTTTCACGCTGGCCGGTTCCACCGCAGATGCCTTTGAGCACCCCTATGAATTACAACAAAATGCAAAGGGTAGAATGGTCGATAACACTGTTTTCAGTTCACTCGGTATCGTATTCAGGGGAAATGACTTTAATTTCAGCTCACAAACGGGCTATCAGTCCAATCTCAGGATCTACAAAAACCCGGTGGATGGCGACTTCTCTCCTTTGGATGCAGTCACCATCATCAACAATTATGGTAAGCCCTGGAACAAAGTGAAGACCTGGTCGCAGGAATTCAAACTCAATTCAAATGATGACTCGAAACTGCAATGGACAGCCGGTACTTATTTGTTTGCCGACAACCGCCCCAACAAACAATCTACCCGCTACGGTGAAGATGCAGGACTATTAGGAGTTCCCGATACCGATTTTACGACGACCAATACAACCACCGAAAAAAGTGAGGGAATAGCGTTCTACGGACAGGCTACCTATGCCATTACTGAGAAACTGGATGTTACCGGTGGATTGAGATATGATTTTGAGCACAAGACTTATAACCTGTTAGGCGAGTACCAAAAAGATGGCGGTCCCATTATTAAAACCACGCCGGATACCAGTACGGGGATTCAATACGGCGCATTCTCACCCAAAGTAGGGCTTTCTTATAAAATCACCCCAAATAACAATTGGTATATCACATACAGCAGAGGTTTCCGCACGGGAGGGATGACGCAGTTGTCGGATAATCCGTCGGAACCGCCGCTTTACGAATATGATCCTGAATTCAGTAATAACATCGAGATGGGTATTAAAAATAGCCTCTTTAACGAGAAACTGCACGCCAATCTCACCGTCTTTTTCACCAATATTACCGGTGTACAGGTGCCCACTCTTATACTGCCTGATGCCATTACCATCATAAGAAATGCGGGCAGATTAGAGAGTAAAGGTATTGAACTGGAACTATCATCCAAACCTGTCAAAGGATTTCAGGTTGATTATAACTTCGGCTACACTAATGCACTTTATACCAATCTGAAACTATCGCAAAACGGCACGTCTGTTGACTTAGAAGGGAAGAAGCAAATCTATACGCCGGATGTTACCTCCATGCTGGCCGCACAATACAGCTTCCCCTTCAACGCAAAACATCACCTGAAATTCATCCTCCGGGGCGAATGGCTCTACCTCGGCAAACAATATTTCGACCTGTCGAATAATATTTCCCAAAACCCTTACAGCTTGTTTAATACGCGTGCCGGGTTTTCCGGTAATCACTTCGACCTGATGTTTTGGGGAAGGAATCTTACGGGTCAAAAATACATCGCCTACGCTTATGATTTCGGCGCTACCCATTTGGGTAATCCCAGAACATTAGGCGTAACGCTGGGTGTGAAGATATAGTTGCGCCGATAATACTATCTCTATTTATGGGGAGGCTGCATCAAACGACATAGGGAATCAAAATTTTTCTATCCTTTGGATAGTCCGGAAATCTTTTCCTATACCATCTGTGATGGGCTATTGCCCGGGGCGTCAGATTAGCGAATGTCCATAAGAAAAAAGCAAATCCCGGAAGGCTCCAGGTAAGCAAGGCGAATCCCGCCCACTCGATCGTTTCTCCAAATAAGTTTGGACAACTTACATATTTAAACAGTCCACCCGTGGGTATCTTATAGCCCGTCTCCCCGGGTTTACGCAGGCGAATCAGGATGGTATCCGATTGCCAATTTATTACCAGCCCGGTAAAAAACAAAATAGTACCCGCAATAAAAGGGAAGCTGCCCAACCATGCTTCGTCATACACTTTAAAGTTTCCAAAAAAATAACCGATAATAAACCCGTTCACCAGGTTAAAAGTAATGCCCATCAGCATAATCACCACCGGCATCTTTTTCCCCCGCGTTTTTAACCTGAAAGGGAAAACCAGGCTTCTGTTTAAATAATGCAGGGTGAAAAATGAGAGAATGATATAGTTGGTAACAGACTGTTTATTTTGCCCCTTAAGGACAAAACAATATAACACTACCAGCACAAAAACCTCCATAATTATCCACCCCAGCCTGTTATCTATCAGAGGGCCCCAGGTGGTCTTTGTATGTCTTCCGTAGGGCGCCGTGATAAACAGCAAAACAACAAAAATGACCAGAGCCACTGCTATCCAGGTCCAAACAAAATAGGTGTACGTTTCAAAATTCAAGGCAATTCATTTAAAGTTTATCCATTTCCCGAAACCATTTGATCGTATCCGTCAGGGTCGTCATCAGGTCACGACATTGGTACCCAAGGTTTTGTTGCGCCTTACGCGATGAGATATTCCTGCTTCCATCCTGCAATATATTCAAATAGGTTCTATCGTACAGTGGCGGTCTGTTGGCCAAAAAAGCATAACCCTTGACAAATGGAAGGCCAAGGTCGGCCAAAAACATAGGTAGCTCTATTAGTCTCTTCCCTACACCCTTTATCTCCAGTATGTTATCCGCAAACTGCTTTAACGTATAATAAGCCCCTCCCAATATATAGGTTTCTCCCGCCATACCTTTTTCCAGCGCCAACACAGCGCCGGAGGCTACATCACGTACATCCGAAAAATCAAAACCTCCCCTGACCACAGCAGGAATATTTCCCTTATAAATATCCATTATGGCTTTCCCTAATTTAGAAGGCGTGTAATCCGGCGGACCCAATACTGCCGTAGGGCAAACAATGACCACCGGCAACCCCTCCGAAGCGGCATCAAGGGCTAACTGATGCGCCTCCCGTTTGGTTTGGTCATAAAAAATGGATTGGTCAGTTACAAAAGAACGAGACTCATCTAAAGGCAGGTTACCCGGAAACGGATCGAAAGCATCAATAGAACTAAAATGAACAACCTTCTTCACTCCATATTGCTTTGCCTTATCAAGAACGTACTTTGTCCCCGACACGTTGATATCATAAACCCTTTGATTAAAACCATATCCCAGGGAAATCAGCGCCGCTGAGTGTATCACGGCGTCACATTGCCCCATGAATTCGTCCAAAGAATTTTGATTGAGAATGCTGCCCTTTACAATAGTAACCCGTAAATCCAAAACGGCAGAATCATTATGATGGATGAGGGCGACCACCTCATAACCTCTCCTTAACAGCTCTCTGCAAACTGCAGCGCCTATATGTCCGGATGCACCCGTTACCGCGATACGCATAATGATCATTTATTCAACTATCTTTCCCGTGTTCCTGCTTAGTGACTAAACAAGTCCACAGGCAGTATAAGCTCCCACCTATTGTAACTCTTTTGCCCGGCAATTTCTGTATCCAGCAACCTGCTATAACGAATACCAAAACTAACCGATTGCTGGTTCCACCACTTCGTATCAAAATACAATTCGGATCCGGCACTTCTATACTGGTAAACGTTACCGTTTAGTAAACTCATCGTTTGTGCATAATCAAAAAACAGGTTTGCTCTTATCCGTAAAAAATAAACCAACTGCCCAAATCCCCAATCCGGATATACAATCGGGAAATGATAATTGACGGCGCCTTTCCACATCCGGGGCATATCATAAGCCGCATAGCCCCTGGCAAAGGGAAAGCTGTTACCGAACCTGTATTGATTAGCCGTATCCCGCAGTTGAAAGGCTCCATTTAGCACCAAACTATGATTAATGGCAATACCGGGAAAATATAAAGAGCCGGTTGCCAGAAACTGGCGCGCCTTCCGGTCATCAACCATCGTTCTATAGCGTACATACAACGCCTGGGCAAAACGCGGGTTAATATGTTGTACCGCCTTCTGCACCTGGCTACTCCAGTTTGCAGACATCTGCAAATAATTCAGCCGGTTATTGGCTATACTGTCTTTATATCGGCCGGTTATCTGTGTAGCGGTATTGTAAAAAGAAGAAGCGAGGGTCAGGCTCCTGTACTGCTTTCCTTTCGTAAAATCAAAAGGCGCTCTCAAGCCTATGTGGGCATTCAGTTCATTCCAGTGAATCGTCTTCGCGCTGTCTTTCACTTTCCGGTCTAATGTGTAATTCACGCCACCGGTTATCCAAGGAAACCAGCTCCCCAGCAAACCATCATAGCCAACATTATGGCTTCCCTCATTTTCATTATAGGTATAAGATAATTCGGACTGAAAAGTGTTGAGGATATTTTGTC
>JACFNM010000312.1 GCA_019454915.1 Chitinophagaceae bacterium | reverse complement strand
CATCTGTAGGACAGTTTATAGAAAAGCGGTTTGGGGTAACCATTCCTGCCATCAGCCCCTGGCACCGGGCCGTGTGCAGCGACCTCACTTCTGCTTTCGACTTCGAAACACCCAATGACCCTGTCTTTCCGCCTATGCCCGACACCAGTGACCACGAAGCCCTGGATGCTGCTTCTAAACTGTTGCCCAAAGCAGTGGCGCCGGATAAGCCCTCCCCGTTATACCAGGAAAAAGGAACCCGCTATTCCAGAGCCCTGCCCTATCGTCTCCATACGCATCTTATCGCGTTACCACAGGATCAAAAAATAACACTCCGGTTCGAGAACAACGGAACAGCCGGCGCTGTATTTCATGTGTATGATCTCAGGCACCTGTCGCGTATCCCCCGCCGTTATACGGTAGAAGCCGGAAAGTATCTGTCGGATGAATGGGACGTGAAAGCGGATCAGGGAGCATACGACCTTGAGGTATACGGGCCCAATGGCTATTTCCATAAATTTACCGGCAACAACAATGCGCAAAACCCCGAAATAAAACTGAGCTATAATCACCGCAAAGGAGAACTCACCGCACGCATTCACAATCCGAATACCGTGGCACTCTCCATTCGTATTCACTCTAATGCCTACGGATACGAAACGCCGGCTCCCTTTGAACTCGCCCCCGGAAAAAGCAGAACCGTAAAATGGGATTTAGCCAAAAGTGGCAACTGGCACGACTTTACGGCACAATCAGATAATGGGTTCCTGCATCGCTTTGCAGGCAGAGTGGAAACGGGTAAAAGCAGTATCAGCGATCCGGCAATGGGAACCGGGAATTTGGAGGGGTGAGGGATAGAGGTTTGGGGGGTAGGTATTACGTGTAGGATATAGGATAGCGGAGCGATATGCAGCAATTGTACGTTAACCCACCCTGCTGCTCATCACTTCTGGACATTCTGCAACGGCTTATTTATTCATGGCCCTGCATTGCCAAAAAGGCGGCACCCAATGCAGCTTCTTCTGAATACGGTGAACGCTGTACCGGTAATCCGAATGTCTTTTCCAAAACGGAGCCCAACAACTTATTTTTTTCGAGGGCGTTACCGGAACCAACGATCCTTACTTTATTATTCTTTAAATAATCGGGCACGGCTGTATAAAAATCATGCAACTCGCGACATATTCCCTGCACAAATCCAAGCATAAGGTTTTCGGGGTTGAAATTATCGGCGGAAATTTGGAGAATACTCCCTTTGGCAAAAGGATCCAATCGGGTACCGTTAAAAAGCGTGTGTACCATTAATTCATGCCTGTTCGCTCCTGCAGGAGAAAAGGAATTCAACACCTCATAAAAACCAATTTCCGTATCCTTATCCTTCGCAAACAATTTTATACTCTTTTCAAAAAACCGCTTCAATATCTCAAGTGATTGCCCCCCGCTTAAGCCCGCACCCACAAGAATATATCCTCCCCCGGGAAAAGGCCGGGTGTCCAATCCTTTCACGCTTACATACGCTTCCGAATAAACTGAAATCTGGCTGCTTGTTCCGATCGTTATATGTATGGAACTATCCTTATCCTGCACTGACCCGATAAAACTTGCCTGGTTATCTCCCAGGGCGGCGAATACGGGAATATGGTTATAATAGCCTACCCGACTGCCCGAGTCCTTCAACTCCGGCAGGATCTCCGGATCTATCCCCACGCGTTGTAATGCTTCCTTATCAAACTGAAGCTGCTGAAGGTCAAAAAAACCAAGACCCGCGCCATTCGTATCGTCCGTTATTGGAGCGGTATTCCCGGTTAATTTCATCACGACATAATCCATAATCGTACACAACTTCGAGGCATCCGCCGGCACCAGTCCGTTTACTATATTGTAATAATGCGTAACCAGCCCAAAGCCGGGAGAAAGCGGGTATGCACTCTTGTTGCTTAGATACTGTGCATAGGTCTCCAGGTTTTGATAAATCAGATTTCCCCGGTAATCCTGCCAGGTATATAGCGGGCTAACAGACCGCCCTTCTTCACCTATATAAAGGATGCCATGCATCTGACCCGTAACGCCTATCCCCCCGATATCCGGATAGTTGGTGACAAATCCGTTCACGATATCCATGACTATTGATACGATCTGACCGGCGTCCTGTATTTTCTCCCAATTGTATTCTGAAACAATAGCAGTCGTATTGTCCACCCGGCGGCTTTTTATCTCTCTTGTCGAAGGATTATACAGAACCCCGCAAATAGAACTGGTGCCGATATCAATTCCTACAAACTCCATGTAGCTATTCTTTAAACTCTAATTTAAATAATACCAGACGATTACGCGCAAAACCAGTACTGTTTCCTGATTCACCGCGCTTCCAACATCATTCGCTTCCCTATCTTTAGCCTACCATACAACTTTATCCCAATTAATTCCATCTTTTGTATCAAAATCAGTTACTTTAACAAAACCGAATGTAATGAAGATAGCGCCACTACTCATTAAGATTACCCTGCTGTCGCTTCTGCTCTCCCCCACATTTTCGGGTTATGCTCAAAAAAGGAAGGTGACCAGTTGCGGATACATTATACCGCCCAAACAGAAAAAGCTCATTACCAATTTCCAATCCGTATATGAGGCAAGCAACATCGTTAAAGAGATGTTGAATACCATTAACTGGCAGGAAAACTTCAGACTCAGGGAACAAAATGGTATGCAAAATGCATATGCTACTATCATCAACAATGCCCGTTGGATTGTATATGACAACGATTTCCTGGAAGACATTGATGCCTTCACCAAAACCAAATGGGCCAGCATCAGCATCATGGCGCATGAAGTGGGTCACCATTATTATAATCACGTGGTAAGCAACACGGGTAGTACCATTCCCAAAGAATTGGAAGCAGATGCTTTTAGCGGATATATGATGGCCATGTTGGGAGCATCAAAAGAACAATCCGTTGCCGCCATTACTGCCATCGCTTCCGACAGACCGAGTAGTACACACCCGGGCAAAGCAGACAGGATAAATGCCATTTCTCAAGGATGGGATCAGGCAAACGCTACTGCTGGTAATAAAAAACCACCTGTGTCGAATCCTATTCCACAGCGAAACCCTACTACGGCCCGGCCGCCTATCGGACAACAGCCCAGACCTAATCCTGCACCGGCACCCACACCCCAACAAACCGATCCTGCCAATGATCCCAGTTGGATTGCATTATATATGAACAGCAACCGCGACGAAACCGTCTATTTAAGTGATGACGGAAAAAATTTCCAGGAAGCAGTCATTAAAGCCGGTCAGCCATTCGTCTTTAAATTTGAAATATACGATTACGGCTGGTTAAGGCTGAAATATTACAATGGTTACCGGATTTTTAAACTGGCACATGGAGCGGATTATATCATCGTCTGGAATCGCAGAAATGGGAACTGGTCGGTGAGTAAGATTCCGGATTAATCAATAACAATGAATAATACAGCAGGAATGAAATTGAACCCGGAAAAAGGAAGCGAATCTTTCCGAGATTTCATTCCTGTTATTTATCCTTAATGCCCATTTTTGCCTCCAACTGTTCCAATGGAACTCCCTTGGTTTCAATAAACCAAAGCCAAACTACAAAGAACTGAACGATCATCATTACCGCGCCAAAAATAAAAGGAATAGATAATCCGATCTTAGGTATGGCTACAATAACGGGGTAAACCTGCGCCGCTATGGCTGCCAGCCCCCAATGGGTAAAGCTTCCCAAAGATTGTCCCTTACTCCTCACTTTATTAGGGAAGACTTCACTGATATAAACCCAGATAACGGCTCCCTGCGAAAACGAAAAGAAAAGAATAAAAGCAGCAATACCCCAGGGAAAAAGTTCCGTCAGATTGCGGGTCCAGGCTATATAAGCACACAATGCTAAAGGTATCGCAGCCCCCCAGGAACCGATCAGCAATAATTTCTTTCTCCCAATCTTATCAATCGTCAACAGGGCTACGGTAACGGCTATTACATTTGCCACACCGATAATGACCGGTTGAAATTTTCCGCCAAACTTTGCTCCAATTGCATTTAGCGTGTCGTTCAGATAATATAAAAATCCATTTACAAAAGAAAACTGATTAAAGGCAGCTACGGCAACTCCCAGAAAAATTGGATACCAATACTTTTTCTGGAACAGTCTTTCACCCGCCTGCTTCACATCGGAGGCGAGAGATTGAATTATTTCTTTCATCTCATTCTCTACATTCAATTCTCCAATTTGATGAAGTACGATCTCCGCTTCATGATTTCGCTGAACGGATACCAGCCATCTCGGACTTTCGGGAATTGTAAATAACAAAATTGTAAACAACAGCGCCGGAATCAATCCAACCCCAAACATTACCCTCCACTGAACATGGAGTTCATCAAAATGCAATACTTCGATCAACGCATTGGAAAAGTAGGCCAATAAAATACCGAGACAAACATTAAACTGAAAAAGAATAACAAGTCGTCCCCTCAGTTTTGCCGGTGAAATCTCGGCTATATAAATGGGACCCAAAACAGAAGAGCTGCCGATGGCCAGCCCGCCAATAAATCTGAAAAAACACAAAGACCAGTAATCCCACGCAAAGGCACACCCTATTGCCGATATAACAAAAAACAGTCCCAATATTTTAAGACTGTTTTTCCTGCCCCATTTGTCACCGGGCTTTGCTGAAATAAGCGTACCGATGATCGTTCCGATTAACGCGGACGATACTACAAAACCCATCTCCCATTCGGTAAGATCAAAAAGCGTTTCTATAGAAGATGTGGTTCCTGCTATCACAGCTGTATCAAAACCGAACAATAGCCCCCCCAATGAAGCAACGATGGCGGCCCGGATGAGTGTACCGGTAATTGTATAACCTTTACTCAAGTCTTGTGTCATATAAACA
>JACFNM010000311.1 GCA_019454915.1 Chitinophagaceae bacterium | reverse complement strand
CTGGAGGATGCGGCTTTTACGACCATCAATGACATGAACGGTCCGGGCACATTGAAGGGCTTACAATCCGAAGTGGCTCAGTTTGACCACGAAGACCAACTCAGGAAGAAGCTGGAAGACTTTAGTATACGGCTGGTACTGACCGCTCATCCCACCCAATTCTATCCGGGGTCGGTATTAGGAATTATCCATGATCTTACCCGGGCTATTGCAGAAAATAATATCAATGACATTAACATGTATCTGCAGCAGTTGGGTAAGACGCCTTTTCTCAAGGAACAAAAGCCCACACCCTATGATGAAGCTATCAGCCTGATGTGGTACCTCGAGAATGTGTTTTATCAGGCAGCAGGCCGGATTATTTCTTTTATGAAGAATAATCTGCCGGAGTCTGTCTCTGCAGACAATCCTGTTATCCGTATGGGATTTTGGCCGGGCGGTGACCGGGACGGCAACCCTTACGTAAGAACGGATACAACATTAAAAGTGGCGGGCGCATTGCGGGAGAGCATCATGAAATTATACTACCTCGATGTGCGGAGGCTGAAAAGGAGACTGACTTTCAAGGGTGTGGATGTACCGTTGCAGCAATTAGAACTTAAATTGTATAATAATCTTTTTGTACCCGGCTATAAGAGTGATATCAGCAAAGCAGAAATATTAAATACGCTGCTCCAAATAAAAGAAACCCTAATCTACCGACACAACGGGCTTTTCCTGGACCTTATTGAATCTCTTATTAATAAAGTAGAAGTCTTCGGATTGCATTTCGCTTCCCTGGATGTAAGGCAGGATAGTTCTATACACCGAAAAGTGATCGAAGAGATAGCTCAGAAAACAAATGTACTCCCCGCAAATTATTCTTTTTTCACAGACGAGGAAAAGATGCAGGCCCTCGTGGATGTGAAGACGGTGGTTAATAGAGAAGACCTGTCGGACGATATCCATAAAGACACTCTTGAAGTGATGGCAGCCATTAAGGATATACAGGCAGCAAACGGGGTTGCGGGGTGCGACCGCTATATTATCAGTCATGCAGAAAGCGCTCTGATGATTATTGAGGTCTACGGGTTGTTTTTAATGAGCGGTTGGGACGCCGGCTCTCTGCTGGTAGATATTGTGCCGCTTTTTGAAACGGTGGACGATCTGAATAGCGCAGCGGGTATTATGAAAGAGTTGTACGAACTGCCCGCGTACCGGGAACATCTGCGCCTGAGAAAGAACAGGCAGACGATTATGCTGGGCTTCTCGGATGGAACAAAAGACGGAGGCTATCTGATGGCGAACTGGAGTATCTATAAGGCAAAAGAAGAGCTAACGAGTATCTCCCGGGCTTATGGCGTTGATGTGGTATTTTTTGACGGAAGGGGCGGTCCACCGGCGAGAGGAGGAGGCAAGACGCACAAATTTTTTGCATCGCTGGGAAAAGACATTGCCAACGAAGAAATTCAATTAACCATTCAGGGACAAACGGTAAGTTCTAATTTCGGAACGATAGACTCGGCCCAATTTAATATCGAGCAGTTAATCAATGCCGGTATTTCCAATGACTTGTTTGCTGCGCAGAAGGTGACGCTCGAAGACAGGGAGAAAGAACTGATACAGCATCTGTCGGAGAAGAGTCAGGTTTGCTACCTGGATCTGAAAAATAATCCGAATTTCCTCGAATACCTGGGGCATGCCAGCCCCCTGCGCTTTTACGCTGCTACTAATATCGGTAGCCGTCCCGCAAAAAGAGGCGCGGCCGGTAAGCTGGAACTAAAAGATCTTCGGGCCATCCCGTTTGTGGGCTCCTGGAGTCAGCTTAAGCAAAACGTAACCGGGTACTATGGTGTGGGAACGGCCTTCAGGCAGATGGATGAGGAAGGCAGATGGGATGAGGTAAAAGCGCTTTATGACCGGTCTACTTTTATAAAGACGCTCATAGCCAACTGTGAAATGTCCATGAAAAAGAGTTACTTTCCATTAACGCGCTTTTTGTCCGATCATCCGGTATATGGAGAAATATGGAATAAAATATACGACGAATATGAATTGACCAAACGGTATATTTTTCGCCTGACCGGTAAAGAGGAACTTATGGCTGATTACCCCGTAGAACAACTCTCCGTGCAGATGCGCGAGCGCATTGTGTTGCCTCTGGTAACAATTCAGCAGTATGCGATAACCCGGGTAAGGGAAATGGAAGAAAACGGTACGGATTCTCCGTTTAAACCTACCCTGGAAAAATTAGTGATGCGCTGCTCTTTCGGAATCATTAACGCCGGACGAAATTCCGCATAGCCGGAACGCCGGGCGACGGTGACGAACATCGGTAGTACCGGGTATCGTCCGTAGCCGGGCAGGACGTTGCAATAGTTTTGAAGGAAGTGTCTTGAGCCGGATGTAGATCTTTTACCTGGTTCTAAAAGTCATTTTTAGCGATATTTTTAATCGGCTTTGGACACCGGAATCATTATTTTATCCTTAATTTACCGGAAAAATTTTCGTGGCACCGTAGTCCGCAATGAGTGGCATCGTTTTTCTCAGTTACAGGACGCCTAATATAAAGTGATATGTATTGTATTCGTCAACTAATCCGTCAGTTATTTTTAGGATTTCTAATATTCGCTCCTGCAGGTTATTTGTTTGCTCAGGATAAAGCTGAAAAGGCGCTGGAGACGATGTTCGAAAAATATCCGCAGGAAAAAATCTATCTGCTTTATGATAGAGAGCATTACCTGGCCGGAGAAAATATGTGGTTCAGCGTTTATGTTTTTGACGGTTACAATCGCTCGCTCATCTCCACCAATCTTACCCTCGAATTATACGATGGAAAAAAGCAATTAATAACAAGGAAGCTGGTGCCGCTATTCGATGGTGAAGGACAAGGCAGTTTTTCCCTTGCCGACTCACTGGCGGAAGGAATATATTATATACGGGGTTACACGCAATGGATGCTCAATTTTGATGAAGCATTTCAATACGTCCATGCTTTTAAAGTATATAATACTGCTTCGCCTCAAAAGCTTGTGCCTGATACGCTGGCCGCATGGAGCGCCACGCTGCATCCCGAAGGTGGCTCCCTGATTGAAGGATTGGAGACCAAAGTAGCAGTCAGACTTTCCTCATCCGGAGTACTACCAGCGGGATGGAAAGGCTATGTTGTTGATGCCTCGAAGCCGAACGAAAAGATCACCAGTTTCACGGCCTTCGATCGGAACGTTGGCATCTTCAGCCTGACGCCCGAAAAAGGGAAAAAATACCAGGTGGTTGTGGAGGATACCAGGGGCAAAAAACAAACAGTAGGGTTGCCTGTTGCTTCAGCATCGGGAGTGAGTCTTCAGGTAAACAATACTACCGACGCCATCTTTTATGGTTTACGGTTTAAAAACCTGCCAGCCGATATCAAGGGCTTCAAAATAATTGGCACAATCAACAATATTCTCGTTTATAAAGCCACTATTAACAAATTCACGGAAGATGTATCAAGTTCCATACCGGCAGATAAATTGATTAACGGTATTTTACGGCTGACGGTTTTTGATGACAAAGAGCATGTGATGGCGGAAAGACTTTGTTTTGTACAGCCGGAACAACTCCGTGTAGGCAGACCTTCTTTTCCGCCGCTGTATTTAAGCGCTACCCCGCGAGGCGTGAATGGATTTGATATGCTGAGCGACACCAACTATGTGAAATACAGTATACTGGTACAGGATGCGGTGATGGACGATTATCTGGAGAAGGATAATATTTTAAGCGCCTTATGGCTTACTTCCGATCTTAAGGGAAAGATTGATGCGCCGGCCAGGTATTTTGACATAGATACCGATCCTGCCTCCCTGGATGCTTTGCTGATTACGGAAAAGTGGACGCGGTTTGACTGGGAGCAAATCATTGCCGGACATTTTCCTGAAATCAAATATATTCCCGAGCCGTATATATCCTATAAAGGTACGGTGTTTGGCGGCGGCGGTATCGTAGCCAATCAAAGCATTAACCTGATTTTCTACTTCGCAGATTCCACTACCCAGTTGAATCAGGTCACTACGGATAGCAAGGGAGTATTTGAATTGAAAAATTTAATATTCGAGGAGCCGCTGAAAGTGTATTATCAGGTAAATGATAAAAAGATAGCTCCCCGGGATGCGTCCATCACGTTCGAGTCATTGAATAAAATTGTTCCGTACAAAGGAAGTTTTCCTTCGGGCGGTTACACATTGGTTAAAAGACCGGCTAACGATAAGATACCATCAGATATTGCAAGAGGCCTGGTAACGCTGAGTAATCAAAAATCACTGGAAGAGAAGTATCAGATGCTGGAAGAAGTAAAAATCACGGCACAATCAAAAAGCAATAAAGAAAAGCTGAACGAGCAACTGAGTTCGGGTATGTTCAGGAGCATGAATGAAGACGTTTTTGATTTTGTAAACGAGAACCAGGACGCTATGTCTTATCAGAATATTCTTCAATGGTTACAGGGGCGGGTTGCGGGTTTACAGATTCAGATGCAGGGTAGTGATTATGTACCCGTTATCCGCGGAAGCCGGGTACAACTGTACTTAGACGAGATGCCGGTGGACCCCAGCATGATAAGCGGCACACCCGTGAGCAGTATCGCCATGGTAAAAGTGATTAAAAGCGGATTCGTGGGCGGAATAGGCGGTGGCGGCGGCGGAGCGGTAGCCATCTACACGCGCAGGGGAGACACCCAGGCCGCCAATGGACAAAAACCGCCGTCTTTAAACAGTAGTGTCCTTATCGGCTATGATAAGGTGGCGCCGTTTTATGCACCGGATTATAAAGACCCATCTGTGAAGCGCCTGGATAAAGACACCCGGGATGTGCTTTACTGGAACCCCTCAGTGCTTCATGAAGGTAGTAAGAATATCAAAGTGCGCTTTTTCAATAATGATGATGTAAAAAGAC
>JACFNM010000310.1 GCA_019454915.1 Chitinophagaceae bacterium | reverse complement strand
CCTTCGCCCACTAACCCGGGCCACCAGTCCGCAGGGTTACTGTTTGCCGTAAGTGCGTGGAATACCCATACAACATTATCCTTTCTGGCATTCAGTGTCCCCAGTGTGGTATAAGCAAGATGATAAGAGGGAATGGTCTCTCCATTTTCCAGCGTGAAGGGTTCGGTATGTGTATAAACCTGGGTGGCCATGCTTTTGGCAGTTTTGTTATTGAATTACCGAATTGGATTTTGTAAAAGAGGCTGCCTCAGGAAGATGAAAGCGTATAGGCAAATATACCGCTGTTTTATCTTCCCGGGACAGCTTCTTCTGATTGCTTATTATTTTGCGACCGCTTTGGACGAAAACACCTTATCAAAAGCCTGTTCAAAGTCGGCTTTGATATCATTTATATGCTCCGTACCCACACTGATGCGTACCAGATTCGGTTCTACTCCGGCTGATTTTTGTTCTTCGTCTGTAAGTTGTTCGTGCGTGGTGGAAGCGGGGTGGATTGCCAGCGTTTTGGAATCTCCCATGTTGGCCAGATGGCTGACTAATTCAAGGGATTCGATGAACTTACGCCCGTTGTCTTTTCCGCCTTTGATACCGAAACTTAAGATCCCTCCGAAGCCTCTTTTGAGGTATTTCTTAGCCAGCTCATGGTAGGGACTGCTCTTCAAACCCGGATACCATACGTATTCCACCTGCGGATGGGCTTCCAGCCATTCTGCCAGTTCCAGCGTGTTCTGTACGTGACGATCCATACGGAGGGAAAGTGTTTCCAGCCCGACGATTCCCAAAAAGGCGTTGAACGGACTTTGGCAAACACCGAGGTCTCTCAATCCTTCCACCCTTGCGCGGATAGCAAAAGCGATGTTCGGTAAGCCCAATGGGTTACCTTCTCCAAAGGTGTTCCAGAAATTTAATCCGTGATACCCTTCACTGGGCTCGCTGAATTGAGGGAATTTGCCGTTATTCCAGTTATAGTTGCCTCCGTCTACCACTATACCGCCAATAGTCGTACCATGACCGGCAGCCCATTTTGTGGTGGCTTCTACCACTACGTTGGCTCCCCATTCAAAAGGACGAAAGAGATATCCGGCAGCGCCATAAGTGTTGTCTACGATTAACGGGAGGTCATATTCCCTGGCGAGGATAGCGAATTTTTCGAAATCAGGAATATTCAGCCTGGGATTACCAATGGTTTCCAGGTAAATAGCGCGTGTGTTTTTATCAATACGTTTGGCGAAGCTGTTTACGTCATCTGCATCTGCAAAACGCGCTTCCAGCCCCAGGCGTTTAAAGGCTACTTTAAACTGGTTATACGTTCCTCCGTACAGGTAAGAACTGGTGACGAAATTCTCACCGGCCTGAACAATATTGTGCAGGGCAAGCAACTGGGCTGCTTGTCCGGATGCAGTAGCAACGGCGGCGACTCCCCCTTCTAATGCGGCGATTCTTTTTTCAAAGACATCAGTGGTGGGGTTCATGATCCTGGTGTATATGTTACCAAATTCTCTTAATCCAAAGAGATTGGCGGCATGCTCCGTATTGTCGAAAACGTAGGAGGTAGTCTGGTAAATAGGAACGGCCCGGGATTTGGTAGTCGCTTCCACTTCTTGTCCGGCATGTACCTGAAGGGTCTCAAATTGATAGTTACTCATAAAAAATGAAATTTGTTGAATTGAAATAAGTATGATAATATAAATATATATACGAAAAAGAAAGCGTAGTGAATATTGCAGGAGATAATTAACCTGACGCGGGTTATATGTTAAGTAGTATGCCTTTCGGCATACAGCAGGTAACTGTACAGAACGGCATCCTGCCAAAAACAATATGGTTTGTAACTGATAACATACTTTTCCCTGTGGGTAAAATTAATGGCTCTACCCGGTTACCACATTTCGGATTTGTTAATTTCAACTAAATATTCAAATACCACCGGCCAACAAAAAAGCCCTTTCGGCAGAAGCGGAAAGAGCTTAAATATTATTACCAGTATTGGATAATCAGCTTTTAATCCGACTTATCTGCTCCGTATTTCACGGACATGGAATTGGCACCTTTTTTCATCCAATCGGGTAAATTGCATGAAAGAGGTTGTCAAGGCTTCGTTGGGCCAGTCCCTCAGCCTTTCTCGATAAGTAATTTTTAAGAACTGCCGCAAAGGTAATAGCAAAAAGTTCAAAAAGTCAAAAAAAATAAAATGTTCTTAAAATACCTCGTATAAGCAAAATCTAAATTACCTTTGTCTATCAGTTTTATAGGGTAATCAGATCGCCTGGATTCTATTTATTTAAAAATAAATGCCGATTGTTTGGTCGTTGCTGTTGTTTCTCTTCGGAGAAACCAGGTACTTTCGTGCCGGCACACCGTGTGGAACACCGGTTTTTTTTGATTAAGTTAATTGTGTGTAATGATGATTCAGCCTATAACTCAAGATGAAGTACAGCAGGTGTTGTCAATGACACAGCTTCCGGACGTAGCGCAAAACCTTCTCGCCTTATCTGCTCATTATAAAAGCAACGCGGTTTTTTCAACCAGTTTTAGCCTGGAGGATCAGGTGATTGCTCATTTGATTTTTACAAAAAAATTAGCTATACAGGTATTTACGCTCGACACCGGCAGGTTGTTTGAAGAAACCTATAGCACCTGGAGCAGAACACTGGAAAAATACGGGCAACCCATCCTGGCATATTATCCCGATACCGCAAGTATTCAAAACCTGGTTACCGCGAAAGGTCCGAATAGTTTTTATGAGTCTGTTGAGAATCGGAAGGAATGTTGCTATATCCGAAAAGTGGAGCCGCTGAAAAGAGCGATCAAAGGCAAACAGGTATGGGTTACGGGTATCCGGGCCGAACATTCGGCCAACCGCCACGATATGCCACAGGTTGAATGGGATGGTGAAAATAATATCGTCAAATATCATCCTTTGCTCCACTGGACTACGGCGGAAGTGCGGAAATTTATTGATGATAATAATATTCCCTACAACCCGCTCCAGGATAAAGGATTTGTGAGTATAGGATGTGCACCCTGTACACGTGCTATCAAGCCGGGCGAAGATTTTCGCGCAGGCAGATGGTGGTGGGAAGATAAGAACAAGAAAGAATGTGGATTGCATGTTCATGGGTAAGGAATGGGGGAAATGTGGAAATGTGAAAATTTGAAGATTTGAAAATGTGGGGAATTTGGGAATGCGGGAGAACTCAATGGAGAAAGTTTTGAAAATTAATTATAGTACTTAGTAAAGACGAATGAGTAATTATCACATAGATTATCTGGATGAGCTGGAATCGGAGGCGATCCATATTTTCAGGGAAGTGGCGGGTCAGTTTGAGAAACCGGCGTTGTTGTTTAGCGGAGGAAAGGATTCTATAACGCTCGTGCATCTGGCGATGAAGGCCTTTCGCCCGGGTAAGTTTCCTTTTCCATTGGTACACATTGATACAGGACATAATTTTCCCGAGGCGCTGGCATTCCGTGATAAGTTGGTGGAAGAGATTGGAGAAAGATTGATAGTGCGCCAGGTGGGCGACACCATTAAGGCCCGGCAACTGACCGAACAGAAAGGGAAGTTTGCGAGTCGTAACCAGTTGCAAACCTATACCCTGTTAGATACGATTGAAGAATTTGAGCTGGATGCCTGTATTGGTGGAGCCAGGAGGGATGAAGAAAAAGCGCGTGCCAAAGAAAGGATTTTTTCGGTGCGGGATGAATTCGGGCAATGGGATCCCAAGCAACAGAGACCGGAACTCTGGAATATTTATAACGGAAAGATTCATAAAGGCGAGAATGTCCGCGTATTCCCCATCAGTAACTGGACGGAACTGGATATCTGGAATTATATCCGACGTGAAGAGATTGCCCTGCCCTCTATTTATTTTTCACACGAGAGAGAAGTGATTGATTATAAAGGTCAGTTTGTGGCCGTGTCCGATTTTATCAGGATGGACGATACGGATGTAATCCTTCGAAAAAAGGTGAGATACCGCACGGTAGGCGACATGACCTGTACTGCTGCTGTGGAATCAACTGCGTCAACGGTGGAGGAGATTATTCATGAAATAACATCCGCTAAGATTAGTGAAAGGGGAGAAACGCGTATTGATGATAAGTTCTCCGAGGCGGCAATGGAAGATCGGAAAAAGAACGGTTATTTTTAATGCCCCGGCAAAAGCAGATAATAAAAAACGATAAATCATAAATATAAACCTCTTCATGGATATACTTCGATTTTTAACAGCAGGAGATGTAGATGACGGAAAGAGCACTTTGATAGGGAGATTGCTGTATGACAGCAAGAATATCATGATTGACCAGTTGGAGACGATAGAAAGGCAATCAAAGAATAAGGAGGAGGGAGAGATAGACCTGGCGCTGTTAACTGACGGGCTTCGTGCGGAAAGAGAACAGGGCATTACCATTGATGTGGCCTATCGCTATTTCACCACGCCCGTCCGGAAATTTATCATAGCCGACGCACCCGGACATGTGCAGTATACGCGCAATATGGTGACGGGCGCTTCTAATGCTGACATGATGGTCATATTGGTGGATGCGCGCCATGGGGTCACGGAACAAACTCGACGTCACTCGCTGATTGCTTCTCTTTTGCGCCTGCCACACATTTTTGTGGCGATAAATAAGATGGATTTGGTTGATTATTCGCAAGACGTATATAACAACATCGTGATAGCCTATGCAGAACTGGCGAAGGAACTGGGGGTGACCGACATAAAGTATATTCCGATCAGCGCCCTGCACGGCGATAATATCGTTGCGTTATCGAAAACCATGCCCTGGTACGAAGGCGAGTCATTGCTGACGATGCTGGAAACTGTGGAAGTACGGAAGGCAGTCAATTTGGAGAAACCGAGGTTCCCGGTGCAGTATGTAATCCGTCCTCAAACGGAGGATTTACACGATTACCG